>CBDTYI010000001.1:0-41879 GCA_965364565.1 uncultured Gammaproteobacteria bacterium
CATACAACCATACCGGGAGAAACTGCAAGAGGAGAAAGGTCTGGACTTTAACGTTCGGGTGGGGATTAACACCGGTTTAGCCGTGGTCGGCGATGTCGCTCATCCTCGCGTTGCACGCTCTCAGATTCATGCGCTCAATTTACTGAACACCGGCGAGGTCCGTGTTGTGGCACCCCGCACCCTGCTGCCAGCCGATGTTGAATCACTGGGGGTAAAGGTATTTCACGAGCTGCGTGAGGGCCTGCGCGATGCAGACGTTGTAATGATGTTGCGACTTCAGCGCGAACGCATGCAGGGTGCCATGCTACCGAGCGAGCACGAGTATTTTCGCTTATACGGACTGACCGATGAAAAGCTTTCCATGGCCAAAGCCGACGTAACCGTCATGCACCCCGGCCCCATCAATCGCGGAGTAGAGATGGACTCGCAGGTCGCCGACGGCCCTCCTTCGGTGATTCTGGAACAGGTCGCTCATGGAATCGCCGCCCGCATGGCGGTAATGTCAATGGCAATGCAACAGAACATCCAGCCGCAGACCAATGACTAGCCCGAGGATCAGAATTTTCGGTGGCCGACTGATCGACCCATGCAACGAGATCGACGGACCGTTCGACCTGTACATCGCCGACGGGCGAGTCGCGGCAATCGGGGACGCCCCGGATGGCTTTGCCGCCGACGTGCAGCTGGACGCCACCGGCATGTGTGTCACACCGGGTCTGGTCGACCTTTGCGCGCGCCTGCGTGAACCGGGACAGGAACACAAGGCCAGCATCGACAGCGAGTGCCGCGCGGCGGCGTCAAGCGGAATCACCACCTTGTGCTGTCCGCCCGATACCGATCCGGTAATCGACACTCCCGCGGTTGTCGAGCTGATCCGCCATCGGGCCCGGCAGGTTGGTGCAGCACGCGTGGTGGCGCTGGGCGCCCTGACTCCGGGTCTGAAGGGCGTACACTTGAGCGAGATGGCAGCCCTGCAACAGGCGGGCTGCGTCGGCGTCAGCAATGCATACAACCCGCTCGGCTCAACGCTTGTCGAGCGACATGCGTTCGAGTATGCCGCCACCTTCGGCTTGACCGTATTCCTGCACGCCGATGACGCTGCGCTGTCAGCGGACGGCTGCCTGCACGAAGGCCGCGTGTCAACCCGACTTGGCCTGCCCGGCATACCGGAGGCAGCGGAAACGGTGGCGGTTGCTCGAGACCTTGCTCTGATCGAGCAGACCGGAGTAACCGCTCATTTCTGCCGCCTCACGACTCGGCGCGCCGTCCGCATGGTAGCCCGCGCACAGTTTGATGGAATCCCGGTCTCGGCCGACGTGGCAATTCCCTACCTGTACTTCACCGATGTCGACGCCAGCCAGTTCGGACCCGACTACCACTTTATTCCGCCGCTGCGCACAGCCGAAGACCGCACAGGACTATTGCAGAGTCTCAAGAACGGAACTCTCAGCGCTCTCTGCTCGGACCACCAACCGCATGAGCCAGATGCAAAGCTTGCCCCGTTTCCCGCCACGGAGCCCGGTGCATCGGGGCTCGACTCGCTGTTGCCCCTGACACTGAAACTGGTGGAAGAGGGTCACTTGTCACTGCCGGATGCAATTGCCCGCGTCACCTGCGGTCCAGCCCGGATCCTGAATATACCCTGCGGTGAACTGTCGGTTGGCCGTGCTG
The DNA here is from genome assembly GCA_965364565.1 of uncultured Gammaproteobacteria bacterium. Lineage (GTDB taxonomy): Bacteria > Pseudomonadota > Gammaproteobacteria > DSM-19610 > DSM-19610 > Thiogranum. The sequence continues at coordinate 1,672 of CBDTYI010000001.1, forward strand.
CCGATGTGTGCGTTTTCGATCCGAACGGGAACTGGCGGCTCGACCAGCACACCATGAGCAGCCGCGGCAAGAACACGCCGTTCAGGGGTTGGGAAATGCGCGGCCGGGTGCGTTACACCCTGCGTGACGGTCACATTATATACCGCGGGACCTGGCAATGAACGGTAAAGCACATCGAGACACCATCTTCCTCGAATCGGCGGAAATCATCGGCCATCAGGCTTTCGATGGCTCTCAATACCTGCTACGAGTACACGCTCCCGAGTGTGCCAGGACTGCCAGGGCGGGCCAGTTTGCGCACCTGCAGTGCGATCCCATGCTGGCGATGCGCAGGCCTCTGTCGATTATGCGCGCCCACCCGCAGCAACAGTGGGTGGAGTTTCTCTACAAGGCAGTCGGGCATGGCACATCACTACTGAGCCACAGAAAAGTGGGGGACAGCATCAGCCTGCTCGGTCCGATCGGTGAGCCGTTCCAGCCAGACCTCGCTCGTCCGCGGGCGCTGCTGCTCGGCGGGGGTGTTGGTATTCCGCCGATGGTGTTTCTTGCCGAACAGCTCAAGAGCCGCGCCGGGTATCGGCCTTTCGTACTGATGGGCTCGGAGGTGCCGTTTCCGTTCCAGCCACGACCATCACAGATCCTGATGCCCGGCATCCCGGACGGGGTTATAGCCTCAATGCCGCTGCTCGAGGATTGGGGCATCCCAAGCCGACTGGCCTCGCTACAGGGATACGCCGGCTGTTACGAAGGGTTCATCACGGATCTGGCGCGCTGCTGGCTGGACAACCTGACACCCGCTCAACGCATGGAGGTTGAGGTTTTTGCGTGCGGCCCTCACCCTATGCTCGAGGCAACAGCGAAGCTGGCGGCAGAACACGGACTGCCGTGTCAGGTCTCCCTGGAGGAGTTCATGGCCTGTGCAGTGGGCGGTTGCGCCGGCTGCGTGGTAGAAGTCAAGACCGGGCAGGGTCCGGCCATGAAACGGGTGTGTGTCGACGGACCGGTCTTTGATGCCTATTCTGTATTCTAGATTCTAGACCAGCCCGCCCCGTCCTTGCTCAGGGCGTCTCGACCAGAGTAATACCGTCCAGCGCAGCACTTGCGTCCATTTCACTGTCCTTGAGCTTGATCATCAGACGCACTTCGTTGGCGGAATCAGCATAGTGCAAGGCGTCATCCTGGGTGATCTGGCCTTCCTTGTAGAGATCGTACAGTGCCTGGTCAAACGTTTTCATACCCTGCTGGTTGGATCGTTTCATCAAGTCCTTGAGTTTGTGCACCTCCCCCTTGCGAATCAGATCCGCGGCCAGAGGCGTATTGATCAATACTTCCACGGCAACCCGGCGGCCTTTCCCGTCCGGCGTCGGGATCAGCTGCTGCGCGAGTATCGCCTTGAGGTTCAATGACAGGTCCATCAACAGCTGATCGCGCCGGTCCTCAGGGAAAAAGTTGATGATCCGATCCATGGCCTGGTTTGCATTGTTGGCATGCAGTGTCGCAAGGCACAGATGCCCCGTTTCCGCGAACGCTATCGCGTGGTCCATGGTTTCACGCGTTCGTATCTCACCAATCAGAATGACATCCGGTGCCTGGCGCAGGGTATTCTGCAGAGCGACTTCGAACGAATCGGTGTCAATGCCGACCTCGCGCTGGGTAACGATACATCCAGCATGCTGGTGTACGAATTCGATGGGATCTTCGACCGTTATGATATGGCCCGTACTGTTGTGGTTACGGTAACCGATCATGGAGGCAAGAGAGGTCGACTTGCCCGTGCCGGTCGCGCCGACGAAAATGATCAGTCCGCGCTTTGTCATGGCCAGATTCTTGACGATGGGCGGGAGGGTCAGCTCTTCGACCGATGGAATCTTGGTTTCGATCCGCCGCAACACCATGCCACAGTGATTTCGCTGGTAGAAGGCGCTGACACGGAAACGACCTACTCCTGTGGCGCTGATTGCAAAATTGCACTCGTGCTTCTTATCGAACTCATGCCGTTGATCAGCGGTCATCACGCTCAAAACCACCTCACGGGCTTGCTCGGGCGTGAGTGTGGATTCCGAAACCGGCTTTATTCTGCCGTTGACCTTCATGCTGGGCGGCATACCGGCGGTGATAAACAGATCGGATCCACCCTTGTGGACCAAGAGCTTGAGAAGAGATGAAAAATCCATCAGGGCCTCGGTTTTTAGCGGAACAGTTCTTTGTTCATTGCCTTGGTGCGGGCGTCGATTCGACTCACCAGACCACGCTGAACCAGATCCTGGAGGTTCTGGTCCAGCGTCTGCATACCGATCGCTTGCCCGGTCTGAATCGCAGAGTACATCTGCGCGACCTTGTCCTCGCGAATCAGGTTGCGGATCGCCGGCGTTCCGATCATTATTTCGTGGGCTGCGATACGACCACCGCCGGTCTTCTTCAGCAGCGTCTGCGAGATAACCGCGCGCAATGATTCGGAAAGCATGGAACGGACCATGGTTTTTTCGGCAGCCGGAAACACGTCGATAATACGGTCGATGGTCTTGGCGGCCGAGCTGGTATGCAAGGTACCAAATACCAGATGACCGGTTTCCGCTGCCGTCAACGCGAGGCGAATCGTCTCCAGATCGCGCATTTCGCCGACCAGAATGATGTCAGGGTCTTCACGCAGCGCGGAGCGCAGCGCCTCATTGAAACCGTGGGTGTCGCGGTGAACCTCACGCTGATTAACCAGACACTTTTTGCTTTCGTGAACGAACTCGATGGGATCTTCGACGGTCAGTATGTGCTCGAACTTTTCATTGTTTACATGATCAATCATCGCGGCGAGCGTGGTGGACTTACCGGATCCGGTCGGTCCGGTGACCAGAACCAGACCACGCGGCTGGTCGGCAATATCCTTGAAAGTCCTGGGGCACCCCAACTCCTCAAGAGTCAGGATAGTCGACGGAATGGTGCGGAATACACCGCCCGCGCCCCGATTATGGTTGAACGCATTGACACGGAAACGCGCGAGGTTCGGAATCTCGAAAGAGAAGTCGGTCTCTAGAAACTCCTCGTAATCCTTACGCTGCTTGTCGTTCATGATGTCGTATATGAGACCATGAACAGTCTTGTGGTCCAGCGCGGGCACGTTGATGCGTCGTATATCCCCGTCCACACGGATCATGGGCGGCAGCCCTGCGGAGATATGCAGATCGGAGGCATTGTTTTTTACGCTGAAGGCGAGTAACTCAGCAATATCCATGCTCTTTCCCTTTGGTAGTTCTGGATTCCCTTATCGTCAACCCGGCGCAGAACTTGACCCTGCAACGGGAGCACCCGGTGCAAGTATAGCGACCATCAGAGCCGCTTTTGTCTCGGCATTCTGAACCCTTGTACCTGACATTTAAGATCCTGTATTGTTTTCCTCATGAAAAAGACACAACTCGCCTTTATCGGCGCCGGCAATATGGCGCGCAGCCTGATCGGCGGACTGATCGCCGACGGTTGGGATGCTGCTCGAATTTCTGTTTCTGATCCGGATGAAGCACAGCTCGCGGGCCTACGAAGCCGTTTTCCGGTACACACCCAGAGCCGCAACCGCGAACTGGCCGAAACCAGCGAAGCACTCGTACTGGCGGTCAAACCGCAAGTCATTCGGGAAGTGGCGCAGGAGCTGGCCGAGGCGGTACAAGCCCACCGACCGCTGGTGATTTCCATCGCCGCCGGCGTGCGCGCCGCCGACCTGCAACGCTGGCTGGGAGGCGATTGCGCGCTGGTACGCTGCATGCCGAACACTCCTGCACTGGTTCAGAGTGGAGCTACGGCGCTGTTCGCGACAGACTCGGTAGACAATAGGCAGAAAGACGTCGCCGAGAGCATTTTGCGCGCCGTTGGCCTGACACTTTGGATCGAAAACGAAGATCTGATGGATACGGTGACGGCTCTGTCCGGCAGCGGCCCTGCCTATTTTCTTCTGGTGATCGAGGCTCTGCAGGATGCCGGAGAGGCCTTGGGTCTGAACCACCGAACGGCGCACCTGCTTGCGCTGCAAACCGCTTTTGGCGCTGCCAAAATGGCACTGGAAAGCAACGAAGACGTGGCCACTCTACGGCATCAGGTGACTTCGCCAGGAGGCACGACGGAGCGGGCCCTTGAGGTTCTTGAAGACGGCCGACTCAGAGAGCTGTTCAACCGGGCCCTGACCGCAGCCCGGGATCGTTCCAGGGAACTCGCGGAACAGTTGGGAGCCGCCTAATGGCAAGCAGTTATGTGACCAATCCCCTTGAGTTTCTGATCAACACGCTGTTCAGTCTCTATATTATGGCGGTTCTACTGCGTTTCCTGCTGGCTGTAGTGCGGGCCGACTTCTATAACCCGGTCAGTCAGTTCCTGGTAAAGGTTACTAACCCGCCCCTGCTCCCTATGCGCCGCATCATTCCCAGCGCAGGCAGGGTCGACACCAGTGCCCTGCTGCTGATGCTGTTGCTGCAGATGGCTGCGCTGGGGCTGATCGCTTTGCTGCGTGGCAGCGAGATCTCGGTCGGCGCTCTGCTGATACTGTCGTTTGCCGAGCTGCTCGCACTGCTGCTGAACATTTTTCTGTTCGCCATCCTGATCCAGGTCATCATGAGCTGGATAAACCCCGGCGCGTACAATCCGGCCGTATCACTGCTGTATAGCCTTACCGAGCCCGTGCTGGGACCCTGCCGCCGCCTGGTACCGCCTTTCTCCGGCATCGACCTGTCGCCACTGGTGGCCCTCATTGCCATCCAGCTGGCTAAAATGTTGCTGCTCCCCCCGCTCTACCAGCTGGCCAACTGAGCGATACATCCTGTGTCCGGGCCGTGGTATTCCTGGCACGACCGGGCGCTGGTTCTGCGGGTCCGCGTTCAGCCACGCGCGGATCGAGATGAAACGGCCGGTTTACATGGAAACCGGCTCAAAATTCGTCTACGTGCCCCTCCCGTAGACGGTTGCGCGAACTCGTCTCTGGTCCGGTTCGTTACCCGGCTTTGGCGGCGTCCCCAGGAAGGACGTGGAGATCATCTGCGGCGCTTCTGGCCGCGACAAGCACGTCCGTATCGAAGCCCCCACATGCTTGCCCGACGGGGTCCGGCCGGTAAGCCTGCGATCCCGATAAACGCCGCTCCGTGGCAATGCGCCGCAGGCCCCGCGCACGTCGCTAAGCATCTAAAATGCTGACTAAAGACTACTTCCGAGTGGCCGCTAGGACTGAGAGGCGAGCCTGTCCTACGGACAGCGCTGATCCCCTATGGGTAAAAAATAGAAAGCGGGAACCGTTTGCATGCAGCAGGACAATCTAGACCGTCGCTTACACGCCTACTCGGAGTGGCGCGCGAAGCTCGTTCAGACCATTCAGGAATTCCAGGCCTGGCTTGAACAGCACGATCTTGCCTCCCCCGAGCAGGAGCTGCGGATCTTCGAAACCATCGAAGCACTGCGCAAAGACCGCCTGACAATCGCCTTTGTCGCCGAATTTTCGCGCGGAAAAACCGAGCTCATCAACGCCCTGTTCTTTGCCCATTACGGCAGACGACTGCTGCCCTCGGAAGCCGGCCGCACCACGATGTGCCCAACTGAGCTGTTCTACGATCAAGACGAGCCGCGCAGCTATCTCCGGTTGCTGCCCATCGAAACGCGCCTGCAGGAACGCAGTATTGCCGATTTTAAGCACGAGCCGATACACTGGACTCAGATTCAGCTGGACACCACCAATCCACAACAGATCAGCCAGGCTCTCCACGAGATCGTCAAGACCAAGCAGGTGCCTCTCGAGCGCGCAATTGAACTCGGACTTTACGACCAGGCCAATGACCCCTATTTCAGGGCCCACGGCAAGGTGCCGGACCATGTGGAAGTTCCCCACTGGCGCCACGCCCTGATCAGTTTCCCCCACGAGCTGCTGAAACGGGGACTGGTCGTTCTTGACACACCCGGGCTTAACGCATTGGGCAACGAACCCGAGCTGACCCTGAGCATGCTGCCCGCTGCCCAGGCGATACTGTTTCTGCTCGGTGCGGATACCGGCGTCACGCGCAGCGATATGGAAATGTGGGAACATCACGTGCGGGCCGTGCGCGATCAGCCCAACAAGAACCTGGTCGTGGTATTGAACAAGATCGACACGCTGTGGGATGACTTGAAAGACCAGGAGGCGGTCGATGTAACCATAGAAAGTCAGCGTAGAGCCAGTGCGCAGCAGCTGCATGTGCCGATCGAACGGGTATTTCCTCTTTCGGCACAGAAGGCGCTTACTGCAAAAGTACGCGATGACGCACAGCTGCTCGAGAACAGCCGTCTGCCCCATCTGGAGCGCTTCCTTTCCGAACAGGTTTTGCCCGCCAAGCAGGAGATCGTGCGCAGCAGCCTGGTGTCCAGTGTTGGCGGCCTGGTGAATCAAAACATCATGCTGTTGGAAAACCGCCTCGCGGAAACCACCAAACAGCTGGCTGAATTACGCTCACTGCGAGGCAAGAATGCCGACGTCATCATGCATCTGATGACCAAATCGAGAGAAGAACAAGCCGCCTACCTGCGCAATGTTGAAAGTTTTCAGAACAGCCGGCGGCTGCTGCAAAGCCAGGCGCGAAACATGCTTGAAGCGCTGAGTATGGATGCGTTCGACCGGCTGATCAACAAAACCCGGGACACCATGACGCACAGCTGGACCACTGCGGGAATGAAACGCGGCATGGAAACATTCTTTGATGGGGCGCGCGACACCATGGAGCAGGTGAGCAGCCACGCCGAACAGACTCGCATGCTGATTCGGGCCACCTACAAGAAGTTCCACGCCGAACACGGCCTCCCGCAAATCACGCCAAAGCAGTTTTCCGTAGCCGCGTTTGCGACCGAGCTGGAACGGCTATACCAGGAAGCTGACGCCTTTCGCCGCAGTCCTGTCACCGCGATGACGGAACAGTCTTTCGTGATAAAGAAATTCTTTATTTCCCTGGTAAGCCACGCTCGCAGCCTGTTCTTCAAGGCCAACCAGGACGCCAACACCTGGCTGAAGGAAGTCATGAACCCGTTGGTGAAACAGATCAAGGAGCACAAGGTCACCATGGAAAAGCGCCTTGAGACCCTGCGCCGCATCAGCGAATCCCGGGACACGCTGGAGAGCCGCATCAAGGATCTCGACGCAGCACTGCGCGAAATCAAGAGGCAGCTAGAGGCGCTGAGGACAATTCAGCACACCATAAACGCTCCGCTACCGGCGCAAGCCGAACCCGCGCCTGCATTCCAGGAACCACAGGAAGCGATCGTTTAGCCGTTCAGGCAGCCGCTACAGCGGCACCGGTGTGGTGTTTTTTTGCCCCTCAACCTCCGCAGTTTGGTCTATAGTTCTACCAGAGCCATTGTACCATCACACGGAGGAAAATTTATGTGCAAGAACAACCTGCTGTCGCTGCTGCTCGGTGTCCTGATCGCATTCCCCTGGGCGACCCATGCCGAGAATTCACAGGATTTTGGCGACTATGTGGTCCACTTCATTGCCTTGAGCACCACCGACCTGTCGCCCACCGTAACCCGTGAATATGACATCAAGCGCAGCAAGAATCGTGGCATGATCAATATAGCCATACTGCAGAAAGTTCTGGGCACGGCTGGCGCGCCAGTCGCGGCGGAAATCAGCGCGTCGGCAACCAATCTCACAGGCCAGAAACGCGATATCGCACTCAGGGAAATACGCGAGGGGACGGCGATCTACTACATTGGCGAGTTTCCGATCACCCATGAAGAAACGCTGCGCTTCACGGTGTCGGTGAAACCGCAAGGTGAGAGCGAAACTCAAGAAGTCAAATTCAAGCAACAGTTCTTCACTGAGTAGCCCACGCAATAAGGGCGTAAACACCGAACAGCATTACCACAAAACCGGCAACGTGGCGCGTGCGCGGGTCCCGCACCCGCGCCGCCAAGCCTGCAGCCGCTGCGCCCATCAGCAGCAGGTTTGGCAGTGTACCGAGTCCGAAGCAGAGCATGAGAGCGGCCCCCCGCAACGGATCTCCAGTTGCGATCGACCATATCAGCACGCTATATACGAGCCCGCACGGCAACCACCCCCACACCAGGCCCAGCAACAAGGCATGCAGCGGCGATCTTATCGGCAGAAAGCGGCGGCCCAGCGGCTCGAGCCGTGCCCAGACAATCCCGCCGGCTCGTTCGAGTACGGCCAGCGCCTTCCACCAACCACCAAGGTAGAGGCCCAGAGCGACCATGAAAAGTGCAGCGATCAGCTGCAGATACTGCTGTGTCTGGTGCAAGCCGCTCCAGTTGGAGGCCAGCCAGCCTATCCCGCCCAGCAGCGCTCCGGCGAGCGTGTAGCTGATCAGCCGACCGAGGTTATAGGACAATAGAAAACGCCAGCGCGCCGTGCCGCGCCGCTGGCGTTCCGGGATCCCCAAAGACAGCGCGCCGACGATGCCACCACACATGCCAACGCAATGCACCCCGCCCAGCAAGCCAACCAGGCAGGCAGCCAACAGGGACACCTCTGTCAACATGAATCAACCATCGGCAAGCCAGTCGCGAAACCGCGTCAATAGCAGCAACCCTGGCACCGCAATCAGCGCGCAACCCAGAAAAAATACGCTCCACCCGAGCCAGTCCGCGACATAGCCCGTGGGCGCGGCAACGATTACTCGCGGTATTCCCATGAGACTGCTCAGCAGAGCATACTGCGTGGCGGTAAATTTCCTGTTGGTCAGGGTCGCCATGAAGGCTACGAATGCAGCGGTGCCCATACCGGCACTGAGATTCTCGAAAGCGATTACGCCCGCCAGCATCGGCAGGCTGTAACCGATCACTGCGAGCAGCGCAAAACCAGCTGTAGACAGCGCTTGCAGGATCCCGAAACCCCAGAGCGCACTATAGATGCCGGTGCGCAGAATGAAGATCCCCCCCAACATACCACCGATTACGGTCGCCCAGAAACCAAACAGCTTGACCACCGCGCCTATCTCGGTCTTGCTGAATCCGATATCCAGATAAAACGGCGTTGTCATATGGCTCGCCATCGTATCGCCGACTTTGTAGAGCAGGATAAACAACAGGATCAGCAGTGCGTGGCGGCGACGGAAATAATCGACAAACGGGTGAATCACCGCCTCGCGCAAATTGCGTGGCACGCCGGCTGCGATCTCCGGCTCCGGGGCGAACAGCGTCGTGACTATGCCCACCAGCATGCACATCGCCATTAACTGGTAGACCGCCGAAAAGGGCATGAAATCCGCCAGGATCAAACCGCCGCCGGAAGCCAGCAGCATCCCGATGCGGTATCCGTTTACGTACAGTGAAGCACCGAGCCCCAGCTCATTGTCCGCCAGCGCTTCGCGACGATACGCATCGATAACGATATCCTGGCTGGCGGAGAAAAAAGTGACCAGCCAGGCCGCCATTGCCACCACCAGGGGATTCTCGGCTGGCTGAGTCCATCCCAGCGCCGCAATTGCCACCATCAGGAGCACCTGCACCGCCAGCAACCAGCCGCGCCGGCGGCCCAACAGCGGCACGCCGAAGCGATCCGTCAGCGGCGCCCAGAGAAACTTGAGCGTGTAGGGCAAGCCAACCAGCGCGAACAGTCCGATGGTGCCCAGGTCGACGCCCTCGTCGGTCATCCAGGCCTGCAACACCGACCCGGTCAGCAGCAGTGGCAGTCCGGACGAGAACCCCATCAGAAGCGCGACCAGCATACGCGCGGAGAAAACAGTGCCTACGATAGGATTCATGGTGGGTGTCGTGTGGGTCTTAAAAGCTCGTGAGTTAACTACAGGGTGTAGTCATAATCCAGAATCAGGGGCGAGTGGTCGGAGAAGCGCTTCTCCTTGTAGATGCGCGCCCGTTGCACCCGCTCAGCCATGCCCGGCGTGACAACCTGATAATCTATACGCCACCCGACGTTCTTCTCCCAGGCGCGGCCACGATTGGACCACCAGGTGTACTGCTCGGGCCGCTGGTCGACACAGCGGAACGCGTCTACGAAACCTGCGGGCCCGAACAGTTCGTCCATCCAGGCGCGCTCCTCGGGCAGAAATCCGGAATTCTTGATGTTGCCGCGCCAGTTCTTGAGATCGATCTGTTTGTGGGCAATATTCCAGTCACCGCAGATGACGTACTCGCGCCGCTTTTGGCGCAACTCACGCAGATACCGCATGAACCGCTCCAGCATGTGAAACTTTATCTGCTGCCGCTGTGCGCTGGATGAGCCTGAATGCAGGTAGAGTGAAATCACGCTCAGTGGTCCAAACCGGGCTTCCAGGTAGCGTCCTTCGGCATCGACGTCCGGCCAGCCCAACCCCTCGACGACTCGATCCGGCTTATGCCTGGAGTAGATCGCAACGCCACTATAGCCTCTCTTATCGGCATCGTGGAAATAGGCATGGTAACCGCGCGGCCAGAACACGCGGTCCTGCAGCTGTCCGATCTGGGCTTTGGTTTCCTGAATACACACCATATCGGCCCGCTGCCGTGTCATCCAGCTGAAAAAGCCCTTGCGGGCCGCTGCCCGGATTCCATTGACGTTGACGGTGATAATACGCATGATTTCTCCTGCCGCACCAGGCTGCATCATAAACAAATTCAGTCCATAAATGGTGGCAGCCCCCCCGCGCCAAGCACGCTGACGTTGCCGGACAGAAAAATGCATGGCCTCGCGAGCGCGTCCCGCGCGGCGAGACACCCCTCGAGTCGCGGCTGCGTATGACGCCGCACAGCAGCGCGTGTATGATAACGACGCGTTGTTGCCCGTGGTGATCGCAAATGCAGGCATATAAAGAAGACTTCCTCGAATTTGCCATAGCGGCAGGAGTACTCAGGTTTGGCCGATTCACGCTCAAGTCGGGCCGCGTAAGTCCCTATTTCTTCAATGCCGGGCTGTTCAATACCGGCCGCCATCTGGCGCGCCTGGGGCGTTGCTATGCGCAAGCAATAGTGGAATCGGGCTTGCGCTTCGACGTGCTGTTCGGTCCTGCATACAAAGGAATTCCTCTGGCTGCGGCCACCGGCATCGCACTCGCCGATCACCATGACATCGATATCCCCTATTGCTTCAACCGCAAGGAGGCCAAACAGCACGGGGAAGGCGGCAATCTGGTGGGCGCGCCGCTCTCCGGCCGTGTCACGCCGGTGCACAGGTTCGCCAGCAGCGCGCCGCTCTCCGGCCGCGTCCTGATTATCGATGACGTCATTACGGCCGGAACGGCTATTCGTGAATCGCTGGAAATTATCCAGGCCAGCGACTCCCAGGCTGTGGGTGTTGTCATCGCGCTGGACCGGCAGGAGCGCGGACAGGGCGAGCGCTCGGCAATTCAGGAGGTAGAGCACGACCTTAACCTCAGCGTGACAAGCATCGTTACGCTCGCCGAAGTGCAGCAATTTCTGGCCGGTAAAACCGAGTATAGAGAGCCGCTCAAGGCTATTGAAGCCTATCGAAACCGATACGGAGTAAGCAGCTGAAACCGGAGTTCGCCAAGCGGTACCCGCGTCTGCACAGCAGCGCTCAACCCCAGACCAACTTGATCCCGATTGACAGAGTGATCACCTCAAAAGCCCGCTTGATCCAGCGGTTGCCCTTGGTGATTGCGAGGTGCGCTCCCAGGTATCCTCCAAGCAACGAACCTGCCAGCAACACCGGCAGCCAGCTCCAGCGGATTTCGGCCAGAAACCCCAGGGTCAGGGCTCCCGTACCGTTCCAGAACACCCCGACCAGCACCAGCGTGTAGGCAACAGCCCGCCGGTAATCGAATCCAAACCAGCGCACCAGCCAGAGGGTGACGAACAGTCCGGTGCCCGAGGTGAGCGAACCGTTCAGGGCACCGATAAAGAACAACCCCAGGCCACCCAGCATCAGGCCTCGGCGGTCCCGATTTCTGACCTGGTGACTCTGGCCCAGCTGCGGATTCAGCCACGAATACAGCCCCAGACCGGCGGTCAAAATACCCAGGGCGATTTCTGCTGCCCGCCCGGATACGCCGACGATGAGGTGGGCGCCCACCACCACACCCGGCAAACCAGTTGCAAGTATAAACAGTGCAATGCTTTTTTCGAGCCCGCCCTCCCTCAAGTGACGTAGTGTGGCGCCGATACCAAGAGCGACACTGGCAACTTTGTGGGTCGCTAGCGCAACCACGAATGGCAGCCCCAGAAAGATCAACGCGGGCAGCTGAATCAGCCCGGCTCCGCCCCCCGAAAACGCTGAGAACAGATTCGCTACCAGCGAGATGACAAACAGGACCAGTTGATCAATGCTATCCATGACACATCTAATCAAACTCCGTACCGAACCAGATTCGAGCGGGCAAAGCCGCGCGATAAGCCGGCTGATGATCGCGGTCGCTGCGGCGCTGCTGGTTTCGACACCGGCTCTGCACGCCGGCAAACTCTATAAATGGATCGATGAGAGTGGCCAGGTACGCTACGGCGACCGGGTTCCGCCGGAATACGCGAAGCGGCGCAACGAAACACTCAACAGCCAGGGTATCGTGGTAGAAACCAAGGCCGCGCAGAAAACCAAGGAACAGCTCGCCGAAGAACAGCGCGTCGCCGCTCTGCAAGCCGCAGAAGAGCGCAGAAAAAGCGAACAGGCCCGCAAAGATCGTATTCTTCTCGACACTTTCACCAACGAGGACGAAATGATCCTGACACGGGACGGCAAGCTCGAGGCGATCGAAGCCGTTATTCGCGTCACCAAGGGCCGCATTGAAAAACTCCGGCAGAGGCTGTCTGACCTCACCAGGCGGGCCGCTAATCTCGAACGCGCCGGTCGCCCGATAGCTCCTGAATTGAGCGAGCAGATCGCTGACTCACGCAGCCAGATACGACACAATCTCCAGTACATCGAAAACCGCAAGCAGGAGCAGCACGCAATTCGCGAGAAATTCGAACAGGACATCAAGCGGTTTCGCGAGCTGAAGCTCGCCGAGGCCGAAGCCAGAGCGGCGCAACACTAGGAGCCTGTCTGAGTCATCAAGGCACTACTGCGGCGGCCACAGCGCTCAATTACTGCGCTCCATCGTCGTCGCATAGCGCCGGATATCCTTCTCAGACGATCGCAGTACTGTCCCCGCTTTCCCGCGCGCCTCGCTACGCACAGATGACTCGGACAGGCTGCTAGCTGCGAATCAGGGTTCCTATACCCTCATCAGTGAACAACTCGACCAGGACTGCGTTCTCGACCCGCCCGTCGATAATGTGCGCCGCCTTCACGCCTGACTTGACCGCCGACAAGGCGCACTGAATCTTGGGTAACATGCCACCGTGTATCGTGCCATCCGCGATCAGATCGTCGACCTGGTGCGCCGTGAGTCCCGTAAGCAGCCGGCCCTGCTTGTCGAGCAAACCGTTCGTATTGGTCAGAAGAATCAGTTTTTCCGCCCCCAGCACCTCGGCTACACGGCCCGCGACCAGATCGGCATTGATGTTATAGGAATGCCCGTCTTCCCCGACGCCGATCGGCGCAATCACGGGAATAAAGCCACCGGTCAACAGCATTTCCACTACCGAAGTGTCGATGCTGGCCACTTCGCCCACATGCCCGATATCGATAATCTCCGGAGCATCAAGCTCTGGAGAATCGCGCTCTATTCTGAGTTTGCGTGCGCGGATGAGATCACCGTCCTTGCCGGTCAGGCCTACTGCACGTCCGCCGTGACGGGCAATAAGGTTGACGATTTCCTTATTGACCAGCCCGCCCAGAACCATTTCAACGACATCCATGGTTTCGCTGTCAGTTACACGCATGCCATCGACAAACCGGGTCTCCTTGCCGATTTTACCGAGCACTTGCCCTATTTGCGGTCCGCCTCCATGCACCACCACGGGATTGATACCCACCAGCCTCATCAGCACGATATCGCGGGCAAAACCGCTTTTCAGCTGCTCGTCGACCATCGCGTTACCGCCGTACTTGACCACCACGGTCTTGTCGCGAAAACGACGTATGTAGGGCAAGGCCTCACCTAGAACACGCGCGACCCGGGCAGCTTGATCACAACTCAGACTCATAATCAGCTCATCAGAATGGCAATGACAGGCTGGGATCCGCCTGCAACATGACGCGCCGGAACTCGTCCTGAATCCGGCTCAGGGCGAGCTCGTCGCGGGCCTCGAAACGCAACACCAGACTGGGGGTGGTATTGGAAGCCCGCACCAGACCCCAGCCATCATCGAATTCGACCCGCATGCCGTCTATTGTAATCACCGTGGCGTTGTCAAAGTGGGCCACATCGAGCAATCGCTCCATGAATCGGGTTGGTTCGCCCTCGGCCATCGGAACACTTAGCTCGGGTGTGTTTATGCTGTCCGGTAAGGCCGCAAAAATTTCGCTGGAGCTGCGCTGATCGTTCGCCAGGATCTCCAGCAGGCGCGCTGCCGTATACAGACCATCGTCGAAGCCGAACCAGCGTTCCTTGAAGAACATATGGCCGCTCATTTCGCCCGCCAGCAGCGCACCCGTCTGTTTCATTTTTGCCTTGATCACGGAGTGACCGGTCGCGCACATAAGCGGTTCACCGCCATATTGAGCTACCACCTCCGCCACGTGCCTGGAACATTTCACGTCATAAATGATCTGCGCACCGGGATGGCGCGACAAGACATCCATCGCCAACAGCATCAGCAGCCGGTCCGGCCAGATGATTTCTCCCTGTGAACCGACGATCCCAACCCGGTCCCCATCCCCGTCGAAGGCGATTCCGACATCGGCGCCGTGCTGCTGTACCGCCTGAATCAGGTCCGACAGATTCTCGCTTCTGCTGGGGTCCGGATGATGATTCGGAAAGTTGCCATCGACGTCGCAATAAAGCTCGATGACCTCACAGCCCAGCGCCTGCAGCAACTGCGGTGCTGCGTTGCCGGCAACCCCGTTGCCACAGTCGACAACCACCCTGACGGGACGTGCGAGCTGCACATCCGCGCGCACACGCTGGATATAGTCGGGGAGCACTTCGACCTGTTCCACCGCGCCTTCGCCGGTCAGCAAATCGCCGGACTCGATGCGCTGCCGCAACGCCTGTATCGCCTCATTGGCCAGTGTTTCCCCACCCAATACTATCTTGAAGCCGTTGTAATCCGCGGGATTGTGACTGCCTGTCACCATTACGCCGGAATTCGCGTCGAGTTGCTGCGCCGCGAAATAGAGCACCGGTGTGGGAACCTGCCCGATGTCCTTGACGTCGCGGCCCGTCGCTTTCAGTCCCTCTATCAGGGCTTCGCTCAGTTCGGGACCGGAGGTGCGCCCATCGCGCCCGACCACCACGGTTTGCTCGCCCCGGTAGTAAGCCTCGCTGCCGATGGCCCGACCGATTTCGTACGCTGCCTCGGTGTCAAGCGTCTCCCCCACCACCCCCCGGATGTCGTAGGCGCGGAATATGCTCGGGTCCAGTGCCTCCTCCCGGACATCGACACGGGCGATGTCGAGCGCACTCTCGTCGAACAGCAGATCCGTATCGGCCTCCTCCACGACTTCCCGCGGCGGCGCAACCGGCGCCAGATCTTCCGACGCTTCAGCCGTAACCGGGACCGGCTCCGGTTTGTGTGCGGCCCCCGTGACGGCTGCACGGGCCATCAGTTCAATCGTGTCGTGCAACTCGGCCAGTCTGTTGGGATACTCTTTCCTGACCCGGACATCGCGCATATCCTTGACTATGGTCAGCAACACCGCCTGATCGTGGCGCAGCGCCGCCGCCGTGCGGCGCAACACCAGCCACACCAGCAGCGCAAACAGCAGCGCCGCGATCCCCGCAGCCAGTGCAGCCGTGTTCAAGGTAGCCTCAGCAGCCTGGCCTGAAACGGGCGCCCAGTAAGCCACCCGCCAACGACTCCCGCCCACGGCAACATCGCCGTCAACTTGCGCGGTCTTGAACTCAGCCGCCCCCTTACTCGCAAGCACCAGCGGCGCAGCCGCGACCTGCTGCAACTCGAGGTAGCCGTCGACCTCCCGCCCGCTCAAGGCTCCCTCCAGTTGCTGCACTGAGAAACTCACCATCAGGTGACCCACAATGCGTCGGCCCGCGGGATCAAGAATCCGCCGCACCAGATTCACGTGCTGCTGCGGCGTGCCGGACATGTGCACCTCTACGGGAGGCGGACTATCCTTGGTTTCGGAATGACGCAACATATCCACCGCCGCGTAACCAATGGGAGGACTGGCTTCCAGATTTACCTCGTCTACCCCCGGCGGCAGCAGACGGACGCGGATTGAAGCGGGGAACAGATAGGCCAGCTCTTCGGCCTTGGCGCTGCGCTCCGCTTCCGAGCCATCCATCATGGTGCGGGCAAGCTGCGGATCCTTGGCAACCAGCTCAGCGGTAGAAATCTGATTATCCAGCCACTGAGCGACGCCGCTGGCAAACAGATCGGCCACCAGCCCGGCCTGTTGCTGCTGCATGACACGCAGCTGCTGCGCAGTTTGCAGGTACACAACCGCAGCTGGCGCCGCAATCAGCAGCGTTCCCGCGACCAGCAGCGCGACAGCCTGGGAGCGCAGACTCACTTGCCCATGGCGCGCTGCCGATGGCTCCGGCGGGCTGGGAATTTCACCCTGTTTGTTATTTCCTGACCGAAAAGGCAGTTTCATTTCTATCCCCGCATCTGGGTAGTTGCACAGGCCTGTCAGGCGCGCCCGGTGTGTCCGAACCCGCCGGCCCCGCGCGAGCTGTCGACAAATTCATCCACCACTTCGAAACGGGGACGCACCACCGGCACGAACAGCATCTGCGCAATACGCTCGCCTGGTTCAATGCTGAAGTGGTCCTCGCCACGGTTCCAGCACGAGACATACAGCTGCCCCTGATAATCGGAGTCTATCAGCCCTACCAGGTTGCCCAGCACGATCCCGTGCTTGTGGCCCAGCCCCGAACGCGGAAGCAGCACAGCTGCCAGGCCCGGATCGGCGATGTGAATCGCGATACCGGTGGGCAGCAGCTCCGTCTGCCCGGGCGCGAGACTAAGCGTCTCATCAAGGCAGGCGCGCAAATCCATGGCGGCGGAACCGTCAGTCGCATAATGCGGCAGAGGATATTCGCTACCGATGCGTGAATCGAGAATTTTAAGCTGAATTTTCTGCATGGTCCTGAGACAAACCCCCGGATTCGGTTCTGTTTCGATACAAATCGGCGATACGCTCGATCAGGCGGCGCGCCAGTCGCGTCTTGGCATCCATGGCCAGTAATTCACTGCCTCCCTCCCAGACGAGCAGCAACTCGTTTTGGTCGGTCTCGAAGCCCCGGCCTTTCCCGACCCGGTTGGCGGCGATCATCTCCACGCCTTTGCCCAGCCGCTTCTTCTGCGCATGGCGCTCCAGCTGCTCGGTTTCCGCAGCGAAGCCGACGCAAAACGGCCGATTTTTCAGCGCCGCGACGGTCGCCAGGATGTCCGGTGCAGGCTGTAGACCCAGGGTGGTGCAGTCGGCCTGCTTCTTGATTTTGCGCGTTGAGGGGCTTATCGGCCGGTAGTCCGCTACCGCGGCCGCCGCGATGAACAGGTCACAGCCCGCGGCAACCTGGGCCAGTACCGCCTCCAGCATCTGCTGCGCAGATTCCACCATGGTGCGCGCGACGCCATCAGGCGCCTCCAGGGCGACCGGCCCGCTCACCAGTGACACCTCGGCACCGGCCTCGCGGGCGGCCTGCGCAACCGCATAGCCCATTTTCCCGGAACTGCGATTGCTGATGAAACGCACCGGATCGATCGCTTCGCGAGTCGGGCCGGCAGTGACAACGACCCTGACACCGGCCAGCCGCGCACTGGAGAACGACTCGGCGACAGCACGCACCAGCGCGTCGGGCTCCAGCATGCGCCCCAGGCCGCTTTCACCGCAGGCCTGCTCCCCCGCGGCCGGGCCCCAGATTTGCACATTGCGTTCGCGCAACAGCGCGACATTGTGACGTGTCGCCGCGTTGCCCCACATGGCCTGGTTCATGGCCGGCGCGACGGCGAGCGGCGCTGTGCTGGCCAGACAGACCGCGGCCAGCAGGTCATTGGCCCGACCGTGCGCCAGCCGCGCCAAAGTGTCGGCACTCGCGGGTGCGATCAGAATAAGGTCTGCCCAGCGCGCCAGCTCAATATGGTCCATTCCGGTTCGGTCATCGGACCAGTCGCTCCAGACGCTCTCGCCGCTGAGCGCCTGAAAGGTCCTGGCGGCAACGAATCCGGTCGCGGCGGGCGTCATAACCACCCGCACCGCGGCCCCGACAGCCCGCAATCGGCGTACCAGTTCGGCGCTCTTGTAGGCGGCGATACCGCCGCACACACCAAGTAAAATCCGCTTCTGCAAAAGAAAATTCATTGGGCGGCAGTTTACCAGAACCCTGGCCACCGGAAAGGGCACGGATTCGCGCTTTACAGCGCCACAAGTGCTCGCCATTATCCCGCTTGCAGGGGCGAAACCACGGGACGGATTCACCCTGCGCGCAACATCACATAGATGGCACACAAGGAGGTATCCATGCCCATTACCGACTGGCCGGAAGCCGAGCGCCCCCGGGAAAAACTCCTGGCGCTCGGGCCCGGTGCATTATCCGATGCAGAGTTGCTGGCTATTTTTCTGCGCACCGGCGTACGCGGACAGACGGCGGTCGAGCTGGCGCGCAGCCTGATCACCGAGTTCGGCACCCTGCGCGCCTTGTTCCAGGCGGACGCCAGGCGTTTCTGCGCCACCCGCGGACTCGGCACCGCCAAATACGCTCAGCTGCACGCGGCGCTGGAGCTGACCCGTCGGCAGCTGCGCGAACGCCTTGGCCACAGTCAGGCCATCACCAATCCGGCCGATACGGAACACTACCTGACCGCGAGACTGCGCGATTATCCTTACGAGGTGTTCGCCTGCCTGTTCCTGGATACCCGCCACCGCATCATCACTTACGAGGAACTGTTCCGCGGCACCATCGACGGCGCGAGCGTGCACCCCCGCGAAGTCGTGCGCCGTGCGCTGCAGCATAACGCTGCTGCAGTGATCTTCGCGCACAATCACCCTTCCGGGGTCGCCGAACCCAGCCAGGCAGATCAGCGCCTGACCCGGCGACTGTCCGAGGCGCTGGGCCTGATCGACGTGAGGGTGCTGGACCATTTGGTGATTGGAGACCACGCTGCCGTGTCTTTTGCCCAGCGAGGCATGATTTAACCTCTTGCTTTTACGATTGTTTATGTTCATCTCAGGGATCGGGCGCGGCTGGCAACAAGCGAGGGTCGATGCCCCGGCCTTGTCCGTTGCCGGGCTCTCTGGTATAAAACGCGGTTCCCGCTGCCCGCGGAGACCGGGTTGCGCAAGAATTTGAGGAAGATAACGATGTCCAAAGTCTGTCAGGTCACCGGGAAGCGCCCCGTTACGGGCAACAACGTTTCCCACGCGCACAATAAAACCCGTCGCCGGTTCCTGCCGAACCTGCATACCCACCGTTTCTGGGTCGAAGCGGAGCAACGCTGGGTCAGGCTGCGTGTATCCTCCAAGGGCATGCGCATTATCGACAAACAGGGCATCGAATCGGTGCTGGCCGATATTCGCGCGCGTGGCGAAAAGGTCTGAGGGAGCAGGTCATGAGAGACAAGATCAAACTCGTGTCGAGCGCCGGAACCGGCCATTTCTACACTACCACCAAGAACAAACGCACCATGCCGGACAAGCTGGAGCTGAAGAAATATGACCCGGTTGTGCGCAAGCACGTGGTCTACAAAGAAGGCAAAATCAAGTAGTCTGCCCGGGATAAACCTGAGCAAGAAAAAGCCCGGCTATGCCGGGCTTTTTCTTGCTCAGGTGGTGGAAGAGTTCAGCCCTTACGCACCCTGCAGACTGTAACCCTTGAGGCGCCGCGCGAACATCTCCAGCGCATCGACGCCGGTAGCTTCCGCCTGCTGGCACCACTCCTGCAACGCCTGCAGCAGCTTGTCGTGGCTGGTGGCGGACCGATCCCAGATCGCCTGCAGGCGTTCGCGGAACTGATACGCGGTACGCAACGCAGCAAACCGCTCGAGCGCTGCCTCCAGCATGCCCCGGCTGCGGTCATCCATCGTTTGGGGGTTGCGCACCAGCAGTCGCCGCGCCGCACGCAGGCGGCTGCGGCAGGCAACATCCCTGCAGCGCAACTCCTGCCGGAGCACGGGCAGAAGAACCTCACGCGCATAGCTCGACATGACGTGCAAACGGCTCGCGAACACCGCGCGCAGGGTATCCATGTCGATACGTTCCTTGCTGGGCAGGATACGGGGCTGCGGCGCCAGCTTCTTCACGCGCGCCAGGCCCAAGGTCCGCAACAGCACAATATAGCCCCAGCCGACATCGACTTCCCACCAGCGGGTGGAAAACTTCGCTGAACTGGCAAAGGCATGATGGTTGTTGTGCAACTCTTCGCCGCCGATCAGCACGCCCAGCCAGGCGATGTTCCGGGACGCGTCGACAGTCTCGTAATTGCGGTAACCCCACCAGTGCCCAAGGCCATTGATGACGCCGGCCGCCCAGAATGGAATCCAGAGCATCTGCACCCCCCACAATGCCACGCCGGCAAATCCGAACAACAGATAATCGGCCACCAGCATCATCGATACACCGAGGATCGGGTAACGGGCGTAAACATTACGCTCCAGCCAATCGTCCGGCGTATGATGACCATACTGCTCCAGCGTGTGCCGATTGGCGGCTTCCGCCTGATACAGCTCCGCCCCTTGCCAAAGCACCGTTGCAATGCCACGCGTTTGCGGACTGTGCGGATCATCCGGAGTTTCGCATTTGGCATGATGCTTGCGGTGAATCGCGACCCACTCGCGCGTCACCATGCCGGTGGTCAGCCACAGCCAGAAGCGAAAGAAATGGCTTGCCATGGGGTGCAGATCCAGAGCACGGTGCGCCTGGTGGCGGTGCAGATACACGGTAACGCTGACAATCGTCACATGGGTCAGGCCAAGCCCGACCAGCACATAGCCCCACCATGGCAAGTGAAACAATCCGGCGTACCAGGAAAAATCGGAAACAAGCTCGTACATGGAAACCTCTGGAGAGTGCATAAGCTGCGTATAATACCACAGCGGCGCCCGGCAACAGTTTTTTACCGGGCGCGCCGATAAACGGCGGAATCCGGATACCAGGGACCGTTTCCACTTTTTTCACTTTATGACGTGCTGACCACAGGCTATGGACGATATTTTCATCGGCCGACAACCGATCTACGACCGCGAGCTGAGTGTCTACGCCTACGAGCTGCTGTTTCGTGCCGCGCCGGACAATACGGCATGCTTCAGCGACGGCGACCAGGCGACGTCCAATGTCATTGTCAACACCTTTATGGAAATCGGGCTGGATAACATCGTCGGCCAGCGCCTTGCATTCATCAATCTCACCCGCTCTTTCCTGGTGGAGCAGGACAATATCTGTCTGCCCAGGGAGCGTGTGGTGCTGGAACTGCTCGAGCACATCGAGCCCGACGCCGAGGTTATCGAAGGCATCAAGCGGCTGGCGGCACAAGGCTATGCAATTGCGCTGGATGATTTTGTCTACCATGACGCGCTGCAGCCGCTGGTGCAGCTGGCCGACATCGTCAAGGTCGACGTCATGGCCCAGCAGCCTGACGAAATCCGCAGCCAGGTACACAAGCTGCGCCAGCACCCCCTGAAACTGCTGGCGGAAAAAGTGGAGACGCGCGACGAATTCGATTTCTGCCTGGACCTCGGTTTCGACTATTTCCAGGGCTATTTCTTTGCCCAGCCGCAGGTCCTGCGCGGCCAGCGCCTGCCCAATAACCGGCTCGCCATTTTGCACCTGCTCAGCCGGTTGCAGGACCCGAACATCACACCGGCCGAGCTCGAAGAGCTGATCGTGCAGGACGTGACCTTCAGCTACCGGATCCTGCGCTACGTAAACTCGGCCGCCTTTTCACTGGCGCGCAAGATCGAGTCAATCCACCAGGCCGTGGTGATCCTGGGCCAGCAGACTATAAAGACCTGGACCACCCTGCTGGCCATGTCGCAGGTGGACAACAAACCCACCGAGCTGGTCGTCACCGCCATGGTACGCGGCAAAATGGCCGAGGCTCTCGCCAAGACGCTGAAGGTCCCGCACCCGGAATCGTTCTTCACGGTCGGCCTGTTCTCAGCGCTGGACGCGCTGATGGACAATACCATGCAGGAAATTCTCACCCAGCTGCCGCTGGCAGAACACATTTCCAATGCTCTGTTGTATCACGAGGGCATACACGGCAAGGTACTGGCATCCGTGCTTGCCTATGAACGCGGCGCGTGGGAACAGGCGGGCTGCGAGAGACTGAGCGCGTCGCAAGTCCGCGACTGCTACCTCACGGCGCTGCGCTGGGCAGGTGATGTCAGCCAGCAGCTGGTGAAAAAGTAAGCGACTGGCGTGATTCTGTTGATCCAGGTCAAAGAACCGGCCGTGGTCCGCGGGTAGTGTAGTTTCCGGTTGGACTAGTGATGGGCATGGAGCGGGGAGACGCTGACTGCTCTGTCTCCCCGCTCCGCTGCCTCCAAGCTTCAGCCTTCCTTCCCGTCTTTACCGCGGCGCTGCAAACGCTGCGGTTTTCTGTTGCAGAAACAATGGGCCTCAGGAACAATGCGGCAACTCCATTGATTGCAGAAAGCCGGTGAGCAACGCGAGCGACACCCGCACCCTGGCAGCCGTCGACCTCGGCTCCAACAGCTTCCACATGATTGTAGGCCGCTTTCAGAACGGCCAGCTGCAGCTTATCGACCGCCTGCGGGAACCCGTGCGCCTGGCGGCGGGATTGACTGAAAAACACCAGCTGGACCCGGCAGTGGCGCAGCGGGCTCTCGACTGCCTGGAGCGTTTCGGACAGCGGGTACGCGATCTGGATCCGGACAACGTACGCGCGGTCGGCACTAATACCCTGCGACGTCTGCAGTCCGGCGGGCGCTTTCTGGACCCGGCCCAGCAGGCTCTGGGGCACAGTATAGAGATCATTTCCGGCATCGAGGAAGCGCGCCTTATTCACCTCGGCGTTGCCCACAGCCTGCCGGACCCCGGCGGTCGCCGCCTGGTGGTGGATATCGGCGGTGGCAGTACCGAGATCATCATCGGGGAGGGCCTGGTACCGATTCAGCTGGAAAGCCTGTACATGGGCTGCGTGAGCATGAGCGAACGTTACTTCGCTGACGGCACTATCCGCAAAGCCAATATGAAAGACGCCATTCTGGCGGCACGGCTCGAACTGCAATCCAGCAAGCACTTGTTCCGCCGTCTCGGGTGGTCAATGGCAACCGGTTCCTCGGGGACCATCCGTACCATACGGGACGTGGTGGTGGAACGAGGCTGGAGCGATAACGGTATCAGCGCCGACTCACTCAAGAAACTCCGCGTGGCGCTGGTGGACAGCGGTCATGCCGACAAAATCGATTTCACCGCCGTCAGCGAGGACCGCAAACCGGTGTTCGCGGGTGGCGTCGCCGTCCTCAGCGCCGTGTTTCACGCGCTCAAGATCGAGCGCATGCTGCATTCCACCGGCGCGTTACGCGAAGGGCTGCTGTATGACCTGATCGGCCGTATCCAGCACCAGGACGTGCGCGAATCGAGCGTACAGGCCATGGCCCAGCGCTATCACGTTGACCTGGAACAGGCGCAAAGAGTGGAACAAACCGCGCTGCTGCTGTTAGACAGCGCAGCCGCACCCTGGCAGTTACAGCTGGACGACGCCCGCCGATGGCTGCACTGGGCGGCACTGCTGCATGAGATGGGTCTGGTAATTGCGCACAGCGGTTACCACAAACACGGCGCCTACCTGGTGGAGTACTCTGATCTGGCCGGATTTTCGCGCCGCGATCAACGCCTGCTGGGGGCGCTGGTGCGCAGTCACAGGCGCAAGTTCCGCAAGTCCGTCATCGAGAGCCTGCCCGCGAGCCTGCGTGGCACAGCAACCCGCCTTGCTATTCTGCTGCGACTGGCGGTGCTGCTGCATCGTAATCGCTCGCACCAGCCGCCGCCCGATTTCCGCGTGGAGGCACAGACCGGCTACCTCAAGCTGACGTTCCCGAACCACTGGCTGGACAAACACGCGCTTACCCGTGCCGATCTGACCATCGAACGCAAGCAATTGAAAAGCACTGGCATAAAGCTGGAGTTCAGTTAGCCCGGCAACAGATTCCCGACCCGTCTGAAAGCAGCGCGGGCAACACCTTGCGGCTGCCAGAGGTCGATGCCGCCTAGTGTAACCCGCCCCTGATATTGCCCCCCTCGAGCAACAGACAGCCGGATGGGTCCCGCAACGCCTGCCAGCCCGGTGCGACATAGGTGGTCGCCACCGTATCGATGATCACCGCGGGTCCCGCACACGGCGTGTCAAATTCCAGCTCATGCCGCTGCCATACATCGACCAGCCCCTCGCAGCCGGCCAACTCGGCACGCTCAAAAGGCTTGCCGGCAGACGCCTTCCAGCCGGTCTGCAAGCCGAATTCGCCGTGCCTGGCGGCCAGGGAGACGCGTAGGTTGACCAGTTCGACCGGCGCCCGGAGCCGATGGCCGAAACGCTGCTGGTGCGCGGCATGGAAGTCTTCGAGCGCCTGACGTACACCGCAGTACGGGATATTCAGTGTATAACTCTGGCCCCGATAGCGCATGTCGAGACTGAAGCCGGTGGTTATGGCGGCGGCTTCCACACCCTCTTCGATCAGTTCGGCGCGGCCCGCCGCGGCCAGCGCCTGCAGACGGCCGTTCAGCTGCGCATCGCTCTGCTGCTCGATGAGACCCGGAACGGCATGCGAAAGCTGGCGTCCGCGCGGCGCCGCCAGCATGCCGAGGGCGGACAGCACACCGGCGTGCACCGGCACCAGCGCCTGGCGAATGCCCAGTGCCTCGGCGAGCGCGCAGACGTGCAGGCCGCCGGCACCGCCGAATGCGGTGAGTGTAAAACCGGCCGGATCGATACCTTTCTGCACCGAGATCACACGCAGCGCCTGGGCCATGTGCTGGTTGGCGACCTCGACAATCCCGAAGGCCATCTGCTCGGCTGTCAACCGCAGCCGCCGGGCGAGCCGACCCACCGCCTCCCTTGCCGCGTGCAGATCCAGCTGCATCTCCCCGCCCAGAAACGCCGCAGGACGCAGGCGGCCCAGCACCAGATTGGCATCGGTCACCGTCGCCAGAACGCCGCCCTGGCCGTAGCAGGCCGGCCCTGGGTCCGCGCCTGCCGATTGCGGCCCCACGGCCAGCATACCACCCTCATCGACGTAGGCGATCGAACCGCCACCGGCACCGATGGTGTGCATGTCGACCATGGGCACGGCCACCGGGTAGGGCCCGATACGTCCTTCCGAGGTCAGGTTCAGCTGACCATCGATCAAGGCCACATCGGTGGACGTACCGCCCATATCGAAGCTCAGCAGGCGCGAACGTCCCAGCTCGGCACCGATACGCTGCGCGCCCATCAGCCCCCCCGCGGGACCCGACAGCAGCAGATTGACGGCGCGCTGCGCCGCCTGGTCGGCCCGCATGGTCAGCCCGGAACTCTGCATGACGTGAACCGGGGCCGGTGCAACGGCGCGCTGCAGTCGCCGCACATAGCCCTGCACCCTGGGCCCTACCCAGGCATTCAGCCAGGTCGCGATCCCGCGCTCGTATTCACCCTGTTCGGGCAGGACCTCGGAGGAGCGGGATATAAACAGATGATCGGGCAGACACGCCTCGATGCGGCGTTCAAAGCGGTCATCAAGATAGGAGAACAACAGGTTGATGGCCACCGCTTCGGGCGCCAGCGCTTTTATGCGGGCCACGAGCTCAGCACACTCGGCCTCCCCAAGCACCTCCACGGTCCTGCCATCGGCGCCCAAGCGCCCGCCCGTTTCCAGGCACAATTCAGCCGGCACCGGTGGCGGCGCCAGCGGCGGCTGCAGATTGTAGAGCTCTCGGCGAGCCTGGCGCCCAAGGGACAGCACATCACCCAGACCGTAATTGGTGACATAAGCAGCACGCACCCCTTTGCCTTCGAGCACCGCATTGGTGGCAACCGTGGAGCCGTGTACCAGGTAGAAAGAGCTGCCCTCTAACCCGAGCTCGCGCACCCCCTGCAGTATCGCCCGTTCCGGTGCGCCCGGCGTCGACAGCACCTTGTGGGTCCTGATCTGGGTGCCATCAAAGCAGACGAAATCGGTGAAAGTCCCGCCCGTATCAACGCCGAGCAGCATGGCCGGGTTCTTCGGCAACACAGTTGCGTCCCCGCTGTTTAGCCTGGTACATGGCGGCGTCGGCGCGCTGCAGGAGGGTGTGGTCATCATCGCCGTCGCGGCGCACCGCCAGGCCCTGACTGATGGTCAGCTGCAGGTTCTGCCCGGCGACGCGGATGGGGTCGGCGGCAATGCGCTGGCGTATGCGCTCGGCGATCTGCTGGGCGGTGTGCCGTGAGGTGTTCTCCAGCAGGATCACGAATTCCTCGCCGCCGAAGCGGCCTACCACATCGAACTCGCGCAACGCCGCCTTGATGCGTGCCGCCACCTCTTCGAGCACCTTGTCGCCTACCAGGTGGCCGTGGCTATCGTTGATTACTTTGAAGCGGTCCGGGTCTGCCATGATCAGACACAGCGGCTGGCCGGTTTTGGCCGCGCGTTTGAGGGCGTCCTGCATCTCGTGCAGCAGGCTGGTGCGACTCGACGCCCCGGTCAGGGCATCCCGTTCCAGCTGTTTGCGCAACAGCGTCTGCTGGCGCTCCAGATGACGCACCGAGCGGTCCGGCTCTTCGATCTCCACCCGATGGTAGACCTCGGCCGCCAGAGCTATATCGAGGGTGATCAGCCGCGCCACCAGACCACCCAGCGCCTGCCGCCCCGCCTCGTCACCGAGCCGCTCAACGATCGCATCCAGGAGCAACCCCTGCAACAGGCCGAACGCGGACAGATACAGGCTCAGCGGCACTCCCACCCGGGCATGCGCAATCCCCATCCGGGCCCGGCCTTCGAAGTATTCGGCCGCCCGGCAGTCGACGCCGAACACCTCGAAATAGGCAACCTGCCGCTCCTTCAAATGGTCGAGATCAAAGCTCGAAAGCAGCTCGGCCGCCTGCGCATGGCGCATCAGCTGGGCGAAGAAGCGGTCCACCACCTGCTCGACCACCTCCTGCGCGAGGACCTGTTCGTGCAGTTGCCGCACCTGGTCATCGGGACAGGCATCCAGACCCACCAGTAGCAACTGCGCCTGGCGCCACTCGGCGTCAAAGCCGAATTGTTCACACAGCGGGGTTTCAGGCTTTTCAGCGGACATGAGAGGGCTATCCAAATCGGTAATGCTTTACGTTATGCTTAGCCACCGTCTGGGCACGGATACACGGTTTAGAGCCAATCATAAAGCACATGGATGCAAAAATCCTGATCAGCGTCGAACAACTGTACCGTTATTATGGACATTACCTCGCCGTCGAAGCGATCAGCTTCGAATTGAATCAGGGCGAAGTGCTCGGTTTGCTGGGACCCAACGGAGCGGGCAAGTCCAGCACCATGCAGATGATCAGCGGCAACCTGGCGCCGAGTGCCGGCCGTATCCGCATTAACGGTATCGATTTGCTCGATGATCCCAAGGGCGCCAAGGCGGAAATCGGCTATCTGCCCGAGCAGCCCCCCGTATACCGCGATCTCACCGTCGACGAGTACCTGGCGTACTGCGCCCGTCTGCACCGGGTCAGCAAAGCCCGGCGCGGCCCGGCGGTGCGCCAGGCCAAGCAGCGCTGCGGTCTGGGGGGTGTGGGCAGACGCCTGATAGGCAACCTGTCCAAGGGCTTCCAGCAGCGGGTGGGCATCGCGCAGGCGATCCTGCACAACCCGGCGGTGGTGATACTCGACGAGCCGACTGTGGGACTGGATCCGAACCAGATCCGCGATATACGCAGCCTGATCCGCGAACTGGGCGAGAGCCACGGAATCATCCTTTCCACCCACATCCTGCCCGAGGTACAGGCCACCTGTACGCGCGTGCAGATCATTCACCAGGGCCGACTGGTATTCGCGCAGACCATACAGGAGCTGGAAGAGCGCCTGACCAGTCACGTGCTGCTACTGGAAACGCGCCAGCCTCTCGATGCAGCCGGGCTGGCCGCCGTCTCCGGCATCGACGACGTTGAACTGCTGGGCGCCAGGCACGCCCGCCTGCACTTCACCGACAGCAACCCCGCCGACGCGGTCGCCGCCTATGTGGCCGATGCGGGCCTGGGTCTGGTCGAGCTGGCGCTTGACCGCCAGACTCTGGAACAGGTGTTTGTGGAACTCACCTGCAGCGACCGGCCCGAAACGGTCGAGGACGCTGCCTGATGATTCTCACCATCGCGCTGCGCGAACTGAAGAACCTGTTCCTTTCGCCGCTGGCCTGGGCGATCCTCGCTGTGGTGCAGCTGATCATGGCGTATCTGTTCCTGTCCCAGCTCGACACCTTCATGCTGCTGCAGCCACGTCTGGCCGGCATCGAGGGCGCCCCCGGCGTCACCGACATCGTCGTCGCCCCCGTATTGCAGACGGTCGGCTTCCTGCTGCTGCTGGTCGCGCCGGCCATCACCATGCGGGTATTCAGCGACGAGAAACGCAACCGCACCCTCAGCCTGCTGCTTTCCGCACCGGTCTCGATGAGTGAAATCGTGCTGGGCAAGTTCCTCGGCGTCACGCTGTTCTTCATACTGCTGCTGTTGATGCTGGCCGCCATGCCGCTGGCACTGTACGCTGGCACCTCCCTGGATGCCGGTAAACTGGCCGCCGGGCTACTCGGCCTGGCGCTGCTGCTGGCGAGCTTTGCCGCGGTCGGCATTTTCATGTCGACGCTGACCGAGCAACCGGTCATCGCCGCCATTAGCAGCTTCGGCCTGCTGTTGCTGCTGTGGATCATCGACTGGAGCGGCGGCGGGCGCGAGGAAATGACCGGGCTGTTCCACTATCTGTCGCTGCAGACCCACCTGCAATCGTTTCTGAAAGGTCTGTTCAGCAGCGCGGACCTGATCTATTACCTGCTGCTCATTGCAACCTTCCTGGTGCTCAGTATCCGACGCCTCGACCAGCAGCGCCTGACCGGGTAACGGTATGCAGGTAACCCGCTCTTCAAGACGCCAACTGCAGCTCCAGAACCTGGTGTTCCTGGCCGGGCTGCTGGTGCTTGTCGGATTGCTGGCCTGGCTCAGCACCCGCTACAGCTACCAGGCCGACTGGACCTCGAGCGGCCGCAATACCCTGTCGGTCGACAGTCGCAAGCTGCTCGACGAAATGCCCGGACCGATTCACATCACCGCCTTCGCCCGCGAAACCCAGCTACTGCGCGATCACATTGTCGACCTGGTCGCACGCTACCAGCGCTACAAGCCGGATGTGGAGCTGAGCTTTGTCAACCCGGACGCCGACCCGGACCGGGTGCGCGAACTGGGAATCACTCTGGACGGCGAGCTGGTGGTGGCTTACCAGGGCCGCAGCGAAAAGGTGCAGGACCTCTCCGAGCAGAACCTGACCAATACCCTGTTGCGCATCGCCCGCCAGAAGCAGCGGCGCGTTGCCTTCCTGAGCGGTCATGGAGAACGCGATCCCGGCGGCCAGGCCAATCACGACCTGGGTAAATTCGGCGCCCTGCTGGAACACAAAGGGATCGCCCTGGAAACTCTGAACCTGGCCGAAACACCGGAGATTCCGACCGACACCAGCCTGCTGGTCATCGCCGATCCGCGTACCTCGCTGCTGGTCGGCGAGGTACAGCTGATACACCGCTACCTGCGCAGTGGCGGCAATCTGCTGTGGCTGGCGGAACCAGGCCACCAGGCCGGCCTTGAGCCTCTGGCCGAGACCCTCGGCATCGAGTTTCTTCCCGGCACCATCGTGGACGCCACCACCCAGCTGTTCGGCATCGATAATCCGGCCTTCGCGCTGATTCCGGACTACCCGATGCACGCCATCACCCGGGCGATGAACAGCCTGACACTGTTCCCTCAGGCGACTGCCCTGGAGGTAGCGGCTCCCGAACCCTGGCAGGCGGAGGCACTGCTCACCACCCTGGACCGGGCCTGGACCGAAATCGGCCCCCTGAACGGCACCGTCCGCTTCGACCAGGACAGCGACGAACGCATGGGCCCCCTGGATATCGGCTTCGCCTTTACGCGCCCCCGACAGCAGAGAGACGCCGGCGACGAGGGCTCCGCGCAACAGCGCGTGGTGGCAATCGGCGACGCGGATTTTATTTCCAACACCTACCTGGGTAACGGAGGGAATATCGACCTCGGTTTGAGCCTGTTCAACTGGCTCAACCACGACGACGCTTTCATCACCATCACGGCGCGCACCGCGGGGGACGTCAACCTGGAACTGGGTAAAGTGGCTCAGATCGTGATTGGATTCGGATTCCTGTTCGGCATGCCGCTGTTGCTGCTGGGCAGCGGTCTGGCGATCTGGTGGCGGCGGCGCAACCGCTAGAGTTACGGTGTAGCGCCGCCATGCAGTCACGCTGGATTGTGAATCTTCTGTTGCTGGTCGCCATCGCCGCTCTGGCGCTGGTTGCCCGGTATGAGCCGGGCATAGACCAGGCTTCGCAGGAACAGGCCCTCACCGGGTTGGACCAGAAGCAGATCGACACTGTCCGTATTCACCGCCCGCCGCGCGACGATCTGGTGCTGGTCCAACAGCAGGGGGCCGGCTGGGTCATAGCGAGTCATACGGCGCTGCCGGCCGATCAGTTGCAGGTCAGCGCCCTGACGCGACTCGCGCAACAGAAGGCGGTGCGCAGCTACCCGGTCGCCGAGCTGGATCTTGCCAGGCTGGCGCTGCAGCCACCCCGTGCCAGCGTCATGCTGAACGACGTCCAGGTGGATTTTGGTGACACCGAGCCCCTGGAAGGTTTGCGCTATGTGCGTGTCGGCGCTCGGGTCCACCTCATCCCCGACCTCTACCAGCACCTGATCGACGCCGGGTTCGGCCAGTTCGTGCAGCGCCGCCTGCTGCCCGAAGCGACGCCTGTCAGCAGCCTCCGCCTGCCCGCATTTTCCGTCAACAAAGCGGACCGCGACTGGATGATCGAGCCCCGACAGGACGTGTCTGCCGATCAGATACAGCAGTTGATCGACAACTGGCAGCAGGCCGCAGCGCTGAGCGTAACAAGCACAGATGCGCAGGCAGCGGGAGAGCGGATCGAAGTGGTACTGGATGACCCGGCACAGCCACTTCTGTTCATCATCGTCGCCCGTGAGCCGGATCTGGTGCTGTTGAGACCGGATCAGGGGCTCGAATACCATCTGGGCGACCGCAGCGACCAGCTGCTGGCGCTGCCGCAACCCGCTCCTGAACAGGCGCAATAAGGCGTTTCCGCCCCCCAGTCAGCATGCCCGAATTGCCCGAAGTCGAAACCACCCGCCGCGGTCTCGAACCGCATCTTGTCGGTGCCCGCATCCAGCAACTGGTGATCCGCCAGCACCAGCTGCGCTGGCCGGTATCGAAACGGCTCGCCCGCTGCCTCCAAAATACCTGCATCACCGCAGTGCGGCGGCGCGCCAAGTACCTGCTGGTGACTACCGAGTCCGGCACGCTGATCATCCATCTGGGGATGTCCGGAAGCCTGCGCATGGTCGATGCTGCGGCGGTCCCCGGACCGCACGATCACGTCGACCTCCTCATCAGTACCGGCAAGCGCCTGCGCTACACGGATCCGCGCCGCTTTGGCGCCTGGCTGTGGACCCGCGCCGAACCCGACCGCCACGTGCTGCTCAGACACCTGGGTCCCGAACCACTCGGTGATGCGTTCGATGGACGCTATCTGTTTCGCCAGTCGCGCGGACGCAGGCTGGCCGTCAAATCCATGCTGATGGACAGCCGCATCGTTGCCGGGGTGGGAAACATCTACGCCAACGAAGCCCTGTTCAGAGCCGGCATCCATCCCGGGCGCCGCGCCGGGCGTATCAGTGAGCGGCGCTACGAGACGCTGGCACAGGCGGTCAGAGAGGTGCTCAGCCACGCCATTCGGCAGGGCGGCACCACGTTGCGTAATTTTGTCGACGGGGAAGGCAAACCCGGTTATTTCCGCCAACAGCTGCGGGTCTACGCGCAAACCGGCCAGCCGTGCCGGACCTGCGCGACACCGATTCGCGCAATGCGCACCGGCCAGCGCTCGACCTTCTACTGCCCGCGCTGTCAGCGCTAATCGACCCGCGCCGTCCCGATACCGCGCGGATCGGAGGCCGCCTCCACCCGGTTTTCGCCGTACGCCCAGAACACCGCCTGCATGTTCCCGTAGCGGTCTTCCAGCGGCATCAGCTGGTGTCCCATCGACTGCAGGGTCTCCTGCACCGACGCGGAGAAGGCGCCGGGCTCGTACTGGATGACGTCGGGAAGGTATTGATGATGAAAACGCGGCACACTGACCCATGACGAAGGCGGCCGACCCGCGCTCAGATCCAGAATACCCAGCAGCACCATAGTGATAATCCGGCTGCCACCGGGTGTGCCCAGCAACGCCACGCCGCGCTCGGTTTCCACGAAGGTGGGAGTCATGCTGGACAGAGGCCGCTTGCCCGGCGCGATGGCGTTGGCCTCGGCGCCCACCAGCCCGTAGGCATTGGGCACGCCCGGCTTGGCGGAAAAATCGTCCATCTCGTCGTTGAGCAGCACACCGGTACCCGGCACCACGAAGCCCGAGCCAAACGGATAGTTGATACTCAGGGTCGCGGCCACCCGGTTGCCGGCGCGGTCCAGAATAGAGAAATGCGTGGTGTGTGCAGCCCCGACCCGCCCCACGCCGCCCGGCAGTACGGCGCTGGGGGTGGCGCGATCGCGTCGAATGCCGGCCCGTAGTCCGGCCGCGTACCAGGGGTGCGCCAGGCGCTGTACCGGCACCTCCACATGGTCGGGATCACCGAGATACTCGGCGCGGTCACGGTAAGCGCGTCGCATGGCCTCGACGATCAGGTGAACGCGTGTTGCATCATCCTCTCCCTGCAGATCGAATCCCGCCAGCGTATTCAGCATGGTCGCCAGCGCAACGCCACCCGAGGACGGCGGTGGAGCCGACACAATGCGCATCCCGGCATACTCGAACACCAGCGGATCGCGTTCTATCACCCGGTACTGTTCCAGGTCCTGAAGCGTCCAGATGCCGCCCGCCTGGGCCACACCAGCCACCAGCCGGTCGGCCACCTCACCCTGGTAGAAGCCCGCCCGACCCCGGGCCGCCAGCGCACGCAGGGTTGCTGCGAGCTCGGGCTGGCGCACCACGTGCCCCGACGCTGGAACATGCCCGTGATGCAGGAAGGTGTCCGCAGCGTCTGCAGAGGCCTGCAACACCGCCAGGCGGAAGCGCGCCATTTTGCGATAATGGTCATCCACCTCGAAGCCGGTTTCTGCCAGGCGGATGGCCGGCGCCAGCGATGTGGCGAGCGGCACTCGTCCGTAGTGCTCGGCGAGGTGCGCCAGCGCCGCGGGTTCGCCCGGAATCGCCGCCGCCAGGGCCCCATCCATCGACAGGCCGGGCACGACTTCACCGGATTCGTCCAAATAGAGGTCGCGGTGCGCGGCCAGTGGCGCGCGCTCGCGACCGTCGAGCATGACCTGCCGGCCATCCCGTGCCCGGTGCAGCAGCCAGAAACCGCCCCCGCCGATGCCGGAACTGTAGGGCTCGACTACGGCCAGGGCCGCGCTGACCGCGACCGCGGCGTCAAAGGCATTGCCACCCGCAGCGAGGATTTCCATTCCGGCCGCGCTCGCCAGGGGATGCGCAGTCGCGACCGCCTGTTGCGGCGGCCGCGCAGCGCGCGGCACCTCCATGCCGCGGGCGGGCGGCGCACCGACCAGCGACAGCAGCGAGACCAGCGCCGCAATCCAGTGCCTGGCCCGAGTGCGAGCCGCCACGAAGCGACAGTCCGCGCGCAACAAAAAGGCCCCGCGCGGGGGCCCGCGGCGGTGCCCGCGATCAGCTGTCACTGTCGGGCGATCTCCCCGGTAATGCGCCGGTATTTTTCCAGCAACTGTTCGCGGGTCTCCTGGTAATCCGGGTTGAGCGGAATACAATCCACCGGGCAGACCTCGACACATTGCGATGTCTCGTAGTGCCCCACGCACTCGGTGCACAGCGCCGGATCAATTACGTAGATTTCCTCGCCCTGTGATATGGCACCGTTGGGGCATTCCGGTTCGCATACATCGCAGTTGATGCACTCGTCGGTGATCATCAGAGCCATGTCAGATTCCCGAGTATAATCAAAGCCATATGAGCAGAACCCAATACTACCCCAGGCGCCGCTTCAATGCAGCCACAACTTTTTCATGGACGAAGGGCGTGACATCTCCACCGAGCAGCGCGATTTCCCGCACCAGGCTCGATGACACATAGGCAAAATGCTCATCCGGGGTCATGAACAGGGTTTCGATTTCGGGCGCCAGCTGGCGGTTCATGCTGGCCAGCTGGAATTCATGTTCGAAATCCGACACCGCGCGCAGGCCGCGCAGGATGACCCCGGCGCCACGCGTGCGCGCGAACTCGACCAGTAAACCCTCGAAGCCCTCCACTGTGACATTCGGCAGGCCCTGGAGCACAGTCCGGGCCAGCGCCACCCGATCCTGCCAGTCAAAAGCCGGCTGTTTGGGGACGCTCTTGTGAACCGCCACAATGACGCTGTCGAATCGTTTTGTCGCACGCGCCACCAGGTCGGTGTGTCCGTTGGTGATGGGATCGAAGGTGCCGGGATAGACAGCGGTCTGCATGAAGTCTCAGCGTCGGTCAGCGGTGCACAGGGGTACCGGGAAATCTACGCACAAAGCCCCGGGGACACAAGCACCCGCCGATTGCTGCGATGGTGTCAGTGGCAACAGGCCGTCACCGCAACGGGTTCACACTGCCACTGACACGTGTTCGCGCACCACTTCGGCCGGTTTCTGCACCAGGTTCTTGTCGATCTGTTTGTACACCCGGTCCATCACCTTCTTGCTGAGCTTGTCGCGCAACAGGCCCAGAAACGCCGGTGGCGCAACCAGCACCAGCCGATCAAAGGATCCATCATTGCAGCCCGCGTCCAGGCGCTCGGCCAGCTGCCGGGCGAATTCCAGCTTTTCCTGCTCTCTGGCGCTGGTTTTGTCGTCAATAACATGCCTGCCTTGGCCCATACTGCCACCATCATTGCCCGCCCGGTCCGACACCAGGTCACCTTCGTGCATCCTCCCCGCCGGGTGGACAAGGTCTTCGAGTTCGGACAGCGGCGCAAGATTACCGTCTGCCGCGTACAGCTTGGCACGACTGCTCTCCGCTACCAGAATCCAGGTACGTGACATAAGTGCATCTCCTTTCTGCTACCTTTGGTTAAATTCTCTACCCGCAGTCGCCGCCGGGGATTGATCCAGGTCAGGAAACCGGCGCAAAATCCGGACGCTCAAGATGACAGTATAGGTAGCTATTATGGTCCCGGAGACGGCGTACCGGGGCACGCCTGACTGTCACGACCGGTAGCTGTAGAGCCGGAAAACCACGTCGCCGGCCCGTTTATCCTTGAGCAGCGTCCAGCCGTCCGGCACCTCGGCGAGTGGGGTCTTGGCCGGCATCTCGAGGTAGATTTTTGCCCCCGCGATAAGCCAGCCTGCATCGGTCAGCAGGCCCAGCGATGCCTGCAGCGCACCGCGGTCGCCGAACGGAGGATCCAGAAACACAATGTCAAACGGTTGCGGCACACCACACAGATAGCTGGCAGCATCGTGGTGGACAATCTCGACAGCCCCGGCGCCCAGGCGTTCCCGGTTAGCCTGCAATGACGCTACCACTTCGGCGCTGCGCTCGACCAGAACCACGCGCGCGGCGCCTCGCGAGGCCGCTTCAAAGCCGAGCGCCCCGCTGCCCGCAAACAAGTCCAGACAGCGGGCCCCGGGGAGCCAGGGTGCCAGCCAGTTGAACAGCGTCTCGCGGATCCGGTCCGGTGTGGGGCGCAGCCCTTCACCATCGGGAAACGTCAGCTTTCGGCCCCGCCACTGGCCGGCAATGATCCGCACGCGGTTGCGCCGCTCCGGTATCACAGCGGCGCGCACCACAGGCAGCCGAGACCGCTGCGTCGCGACCTCGGCAGCGGTGCAACAGCAACGCGAAACGGATAGTTCCAGCCCATGGGCCCATGGTGCTGGGCCCATGGCGGCAGGTCAACCGGGGTTAGGCCGGAGCCAATCCTCTGCGCGAGATCAGCAACGAAACGAATCCCGACGCAAACAACACAGCACTGGCCGGCAAGGGCACGGCACTGAGCGCGGGAACCGCACCGGGTGTCGGTACGTCCAGCAGGACAAAGTCAGCACCGTTGTCACCGGTATCAACCCAGGGGTTGAACCTGGCAATGCTGGCCCCCGCCGCTGCGGCCGGTGCCGCTGTTCCCTCGCCGGCAAACACATCCCCTGCCTCAAAACTGCCGTAGGCAACTGCATCCAGCTGCGCCACCGCGTTTCTCAGGACCACCGAGTCGGGCCCGTTCTGGAAGTCCACGTCGGCGATGAAATCGGCACCGGCGACCTGAGTGGAACCGCCGTTCTCATCCCCTATCACGAACACCCCGTCGAGCGGGAATGCACCACTTAGACTGATGCTCTTGTAGACCGTGCCGCCGCTGCCGTTAACGCCCTCCAGCAGCAGTCCGTCGAGGCTGTCGCCTGGCGCCCCGAACAGCTCCACGAACACCAGCCCCGCGTCGCTGCCAGGGGCATCGTAGAACAATTCCGAGATAACCGGGCTGGCCACCGCCGTCGAACCGATCAAACCCAGGCTGCCGGTCAGCAGCACCGCAATACGCCTTTGGATCCACTTTTTCATCACTCCCTCCATGGTCTGTTTTCGGCATCCTTGCCGACCCTGCCCGCGACTGTGCGGAAAGCAGGGTCAACAGACTAGCGAGCCCGAAGAGGGATGAACATGCTCATCGGTCTGAAAACCTTGTAGGGATATTCGGAAGGCGTTGTGGGAATCCGCTGTCGCCAGAGGCGCTGCACTGGCCGGCGCCCGAATCGCCGCCGGACGGTCCAGACCTGACCGTCGCGAAATCCGGTTGCACGGCAAAGCGCATCCTCCGGGCGGCTGCCGGGCGGTTAAGCGGGTTGGCTCTCAGGAACCGTTTTCCGGCTCCCCGCCCACGATCACGGTCAGCAGCCGCTCGGGGTCGACGCGGCGGCGATAGGCATCCTGAATCTGTTGCACTGTGACCGCCTCCACCCTCGCGGTGAAGCGCTGCAGGTAGTCCAGCGGCAAGTCATAAAAACCGATCACGGCGAGATACTCGGCGATCTTGCCGTTGCTGGATACCTGCATGGGGAATCCGGCGACGATGTTGTTGCGCGCCGCCTCGAGCTCTTCCTGGCTGGGACCCTTGTCGATGAAAGCCTGCAGCGTCTCGCGCAATACCGACAAGGCTTCCTGGCGCTGGTCATTGCGGGTCTGGAAACCCAGCAGGTAAGGCCCCTTGCGCTCCATGGGGATGAAGTAGCTGTAGGCGCTGTAAGCCAGTCCGCGCTTCTCGCGAATCTCCTCGCTGATGCGCGACACCAGGCCGCTGCCACCGAGAATGTGGTTGCCGACATAGAGCTGGAAATAGTCCGCATCGCCGCGCTGCATGCCAGGCGC
The DNA here is from genome assembly GCA_965364565.1 of uncultured Gammaproteobacteria bacterium. Taxonomy (GTDB): domain Bacteria; phylum Pseudomonadota; class Gammaproteobacteria; order DSM-19610; family DSM-19610; genus Thiogranum. Next base: position 39,173 of record CBDTYI010000001.1, read on the forward strand.
GCCGAGCAACACATGGCTCTGCTTGGAAGGATGTTCCAAAACGATTTCCTCGCCGGCATCGAGGCCTGCCACTTCCGGCAGGAGCTCAGCACGACGGCCTTTGTCCAGGCTGTCCGCCAGCAGCGCGGCGATGCTGCGCGCCCGCTTTTCGGACAGGTCGCCCACGATCACCACGGTCGCATTCTGTGCCACATAGTAACGCCGGTAAAATGCCCGCAGATCGTCCGCGCTCAACGCCCGCACGCTCTCCTCGCTTCCGGAAGGATGATTGGCGTAGGGGTGTGACTGGTACAAGCTCCGGTAAAACGTTTTCTTGACAATGGCATTGGGTTTCTGTTTCTCGTACTGGAGGCCCACCAGAGTGCGCTGCCGTTCGCGCTCGAAATCACTCTGGGGAAAATCCGGCCTGCTCAGCACTTTGCGAAACAGCTCCAGGGAGGGATCGAGCAGCTTGGAATCGGTCAGACTGCGCAGCGAAAGCCACGCCATATCGCGCTCCGCACCGTTACCAAGCTCGGCCCCATACTGCTCCAGGCCGCGGGCGATCTGGTCCGCGTCGAGGCCCCCTGCCCCCTGATCGAGCAGTGCGTTGGTCAGGCTGGCGACACCACCCTGGGCGCCGTCGCGCGCAGCGCCGGCCCTGAAAACCAGGCGGATATCCACCATCGGCAGCTCCGGCGCCTCTACGAACAGGACCCTGGCCCCTTTCTCGGTGGTCCAGTTGCGAATGTCCGGCGCTGCGTCAACCGCAGCTGCAAGGGCGGCGAACACGAACAGCACGAGCACTCGAAGCGGCTTTAACATGGCGAGTTGATGTTCTCCGTGACGACTAGTGAGCATGAGCGGCACCTCCGGTCCGCGGCGGGCGGCCCGTATCGATGGGCTGTGGCACCAGCTCCGCTACGGTGAGCCCATCGTCGACCAGGTATTTGCGCGCCACCGCCTGCACCTGGCGCGGTGTGACCGCGGCGATACGTTCGTGGTAGCGCTCCATCTCGCTCCAGTGGAGCCCCACCGTTTCGAGCATGCCTATCTGCATCGCCTGATAGAAAATCGAGTCCTGCTCATACACCCTGCTGGCGCGAATCTGCGCCTTGACCCGCGCTAGTTCGTCACTGCCCACCGGCTCCTGGTGCAACCGCTCGATCTGGGCACGCAGCGCCTGTTCGAGCTGCTCCGTGGTGTGACCGTTGGCCGGCGTTCCGGACAACAGAAACAGGCCTTGCAGCCGATCGTAGCTGTCGTAAGCAGCGCCGGCGCTCGCCGCCACCGACTGACCGCGCACCAGTTCACTGGCAAGACGTGCGGCGGTGCCACCGTCCAGCACACCGGCAAGTACATCCAGCGCATAGGGCTCCCACAGTTCCTCGGACCCCGCGGTCAGCACCACCGGCACCTTATAGCCCATGATGAGGTAGGGCAGCTCGGCGGGCGCTTTCACCTCGATGCGCTTGCTGCCGCGCTGCTCGATCTCGCGCCGCGGCTTGGCCGGCTCGATATCGCTCGGCTTGAGCGGACCGAAATACTTCTTGGCCAGAGCGTGGACCTGATCCGGATCGACGTCGCCGACCACCACCACGGTCGCATTGTTGGGTGCATACCACTTGCGGTACCAGGATTTCAGATCTTCGACATGCATACTCTCGAGATCGTCCATCCAGCCAATCACCGGAATCCGGTACGGACTGCTGACATAGGCGGAGGCATTGAATTGTTCGTAGGTGAGCGACTGCGGATTGTCTTCGGTACGCATCCGGCGTTCTTCCATAACCACCTGCACCTCCTTGAGAAACTCCTGTTCAGGGATCACCAGGTTACGCATGCGATCGGCTTCCAGCTCGAAGCTGACCGGCAGGCGACTCTTCTCCAAGGTCTGGAAATAAGCGGTGTAATCGCGGCTGGTGAAGGCATTTTCGCTGCCGCCGTTTTCGGCGATGATGCGGGAAAACTCACCCGCCGGGTGCGCGCTGGTGCCCTTGAACATCATATGCTCCAGCACGTGGGACACACCCGTGATGCCGTCGTGCTCGTAGCTGGAGCCCACCTTGTACCAGACCTGGGATACCATAATGGGCGCCCGGTGATCCTCTTTGACAATCAGTTTCAAACCGTTATCGAGTTCGTATTCGTGAACTGTCCCGGCGGCCGGTGAAGCGGCGCTGGACAGACTCAGGACGAGCGCGAGCAATCCTCGCATTGTGTACTCCTTATTGCCTGATTACCTGCATATGCGGCGCATCGCTTCCGACGCGCAGCCTGATCTCTTGGTCTTCTGCTGTTGCCCTGCCAGATCCCGTGTTGGTCGGCTATCGCGGGAATGATAGGATACGCTGATGTATCTGGACAGCAAAAACGATGTTTGGTTTCGGTAAGAAAAAATCCCGCGATTCGGCGCCGCCAGACCTGGACCAGGCCGATGAGCAGCAGCAATCGGGCCTGTTTGCGCGCCTCAAGGCCGGCTTGTCGAAGACGCGCAGCGGGCTTACCGGGGGTGTCACCAACCTGCTGCGTGGTCGCAAGCAGATCGACGATGAGCTGCTGGAAGAGCTTGAGACCCAGCTCATCACGGCAGATGTCGGCGTGGAGGCCACTCAGTCGATTATTTCAGACCTGACGCGACGCGTGGCGCGCAAGCAGCTCGGTGACGCCGACGCCTTGATGGGCGCCCTGCACGATGATATGCGCTTCAAGTTTGATCAGCAGTCGG
>CBDTYI010000002.1:0-37047 GCA_965364565.1 uncultured Gammaproteobacteria bacterium
CTAGTCGCACTCCTCGATCCAGGCCATCTGGATCGCTTCCAGGATCTTCTCACCGGAGTGCGCGGGATCGTCATCGAATTCGTCCAGTTCCATTACCCACTCGCGCAGCTCGGTGAAGCGAACCCGGCGCGGATCGACATCCGGGTACTTTTCAGCCAGCTCGATGGCGATATCCAGCGAGTCGGTCCACTTGAGTCCCACGGCAATCCTCCTCAGTGATGCTCGCTCACCATATTGATCGTGTACTTGGGAATTTCGACCACCAGGTCCGCGCTGGCCACGCGCGCCTGGCAGCTGAGACGCGAGTCCGGTTCCAGACCCCACGCCTTGTCCAGCATGTCGTCTTCCTCTTCTTCCGAGGGTTCCAGCGAATCGAGCCCTTCGCGCACATAGACGTGACAGGTCGTGCAGGCGCAGGATTTCTCGCAGGCGTGCTCGATCTCGATGCCGTTTGCCAACGCAGCGTCACATATGGTGGTACCCGGCTGAACCTCGATTACAGCACCCTCCGGACAGATCTCTTCGTGGGGCAGAAAAATAACCTGCGGCATAACAAACCCTGCTATTTGAAATCGTCCACGGCGTGTCCGGCCATGGCTTTCTGGATATTCGCGTTCATGCGACGGTCTACGTAAGCGGTGCTCGCCGCTTCCAGTCTTTCCATCGCCTGCCTGATGGCTCGGTAGTCGCGTCCGTTGCGGGCCTCGCCAAGCTGCCTGGCGGCTTCCTGAATCGCAGCGAGTTCCTCAGCGCTGAGGAATTTGTCGCCGTCCTCGTGCAGCGCCGCTCCCAGCGCTTCGAGCACCCGGTCCGCCTCCACCTGCTGTTCGCGCAGGCGCCGCGCCTCCAGATCCTCCTGGGCATGCTGCATGGAATCGCGCAACATGGTTTCGACTTCACCGTCGCTGAGCCCATAGGAGGGCTTGACCTCGATATGCGCCTGTACACCGCTGGTTGTCTCTTCCGCGGTGACACTCAGCAGCCCGTCGGCATCCACCTGGAAGGTTACCCGGATACGCGCCGCACCGGCGGTCATGGGCGGTATATCGCGCAGTTCGAAGCGCGCCAGCGAACGACAGTCGTCGACCAGTTCGCGTTCGCCCTGCACCACGTGCAGTGCCATGGCCGTCTGCCCGTCCTTGAAGGTGGTGAATTCCTGAGCGCGCGCTACTGGAATCGTGGTATTGCGCGGCACGATCTTTTCGGTCAGGCCGCCCATGGTCTCGATACCAAGCGACAACGGGATCACGTCCAGCAGCAGCATTTCATCGTCGGGCTTGTTGCCGGCCAGAATGTCCGCCTGCACCGCGGCACCGATGGCCACCACCTTATCCGGATCGATATCCACCAGCGGCTGGCGGTGAAAAAATTCAGCCACCAGTTCACGCACCCTGGGTACCCGTGTCGACCCGCCGACCATCACGACTTCCTGGATATCCTCCACGCTGATCCCGGAATCGCGCAGCGCGCGCCGACACGGCGCCAGCGTCTTGCGCACCAGGGGTTCGATGAGCGCATTCATCTGGGCGCGGGTCAGCTGCCCCTGCCAGTGGCTGCCGTCGTCGAGTTCCAGCGCGAGTTCGGTCTGCTCGGCATCGGTAAGCGCTTCCTTGGCCGCACAGGCGACGTGCATCAGGCGGCGTTGCTGCGCCTGGCCGAGGTCGTCGGCAAGACCCGCCTGCTGCATCATCCAGGCGGCGATGACCCGGTCCATGTCATCTCCGCCGAGCGCTGTATCACCAGCGGTCGCGAGCACCTCGAACACACCCTGGTGCAGGCGCAGGATAGACACATCGAAGGTGCCACCGCCCAGGTCGTAGACAACAATAACCTCGTCTGCACCGCGGTCCAGCCCGTAGGCCACCGCGGCCGCCGTCGGCTCATTGAGCAGACGCAGCACTTTGAGACCGGCCAGCGTGCCCGCGTCCTTGGTAGCCTGGCGTTGCGCATCGTCGAAGTAGGCGGGGACCGTGATGACGACACCGCTCAGCTCGCCGCCGAGGGTCTTCTCGGCGCGGCTCTTTAGCGCCCGCAGAATGTCCGCGGAAACCTGCACCGGGCTGCGATCGCCCGCCACAGTGCGTATCAGCGGCATCCCCGACTCGCCCGCCACGAAGTCGTAGGGCAGCACCGCCCCCAGGCGCTTGACGTCGGCGACCCCGCGGCCCATGAAACGCTTCACGGAACTGACGGTATTGAGCGGATCGCCGGCAGCCCCGGCCTTTGCCGAGACACCAACTTCAACGCTGCCATCGGCCCGGTAGCGAACCACCGACGGCAGCAGGTGCCGTCCCTCCTCATCGGGCAGCGTATCGGCGTTCCCGCTGCGCACGGTGGCCACCAGTGAATTCGTGGTCCCCAGATCGATGCCTGCTGCAAGGCGGTGCTGATGCGGCGCCGTGGATTGGCCCGGCTCGGAAATTTGCAGTAATGCCATGGTTAACCCTACAGTGGCCGTCTAACCTGTGTGCGTAAAGGCAACGGCGCCGTTTTGGATTGGGTATCGGCGTGAGGCGCGACGCGCGCCGGCTCAACACCCTGCGGTGTATCTGACAAGCCCCCGCATCCGCGCCCGTGTTCAGCCCGTCTGCCCATTATAATCCCAATGCATCCGGGAACCGCCCGGCTGGCGCCTTGCCGCTCACGACAGCTCGTCTTCGAGATCTGCTTCCAGCTGCTGAACCTCGTCGCGCAGACGGGTGAAAAACTGCATCTTCTGCACCAGCGCGGCGGCCTCTGCGGCATCTCCCGCGTCGGCATCGAGAACCTGACCCAGGCGCGTCTCGAGTTCCCGGAAACGGGCTTCGATATCGCCACCCAGCCGATCCAGGGCGCTGAGCGGATCATCCTGCTGCCGCACCTCGGCCAGGCTTTCGCGCAGCTCCATTTGCTGCATCAGGAAGCCCGCATCCTGGTGGGCCCCCTGCCGGTCATCGAGGTGCATGCCACGCAGTTCGAGCAGGTAACGCCCGCGCTTGAGGGGATCCCTGAGCACCTGGTAGGCCTCGTTGATCCGCGCAGCCTGCTGCATGGATACACGCCGCTCATGATCGCTGCCGCTGGCGAAGCGATCCGGATGCACCGATCTCTGCAGATCCCGATAGCGCGCATCCAGGCCGCCGCGATCCAGAGCATAGCGCCGGGGCAGGGAAAAAATGTCAAAGTAATTTTGCGTCAGAACGGACGACATAACAGCACACGGCCCAGCCTGGCAACTACACGTTGAAGCTTTCGCCGCAACCGCACTCATCCTTCACATTGGGATTGTTGAACTTGAAACCCTCGTTCAACCCTTCTTTGCCGAAATCCAGTTCGGTGCCGTCGATGTAGACCAGACTCTTGGGATCGACGATCACCTTGACACCACGATCTTCGAACACCAGGTCGCTGTCGCCGATCTCATCGGCGAATTCCAGCACATAGGCCATCCCGGAACAGCCCGAGGTTCTTACCCCCAGGCGCAGGCCGACACCCTTGCCGCGCTGATCCAGAAACTGTTTTACACGGCCTGCCGCCGCATCCGTCAAGGTAATTGCCATAACATGCCCCGGGCTAATGCGCCGCCCACTGCACCGAGTTGAGGTCTACGCCGTCCTGGTACATTTCCCAAAGCGGCGACAGATCACGCAGCTTGCCGATCTTGCGCTTCACCAGTTCGATCGCGTAGTCGATTTCCTGTTCGGTGGTGAAGCGTCCGATGGTAAAACGTATCGAACTGTGCGCCAGCTCATCGCTGCGGCCCAGCGCGCGCAGCACATACGAAGGTTCCAGACTCGCGCTGGTGCAGGCCGACCCCGAGGAAACCGCCAGGTCCTTCAGCGCCATGATCAGGCTTTCACCTTCCACAAAGTTGAAGCTGACATTCAGATTGCCGGCGGTGCGATGGTCCAGGTCGCCGTTTACGTAGACTTCTTCGATATCCTTAAGCCCCTCGTAAAGCCGGTTGCGCAGCGCCAGAATACGCGCGTTCTCTTCCGCCATCTCCTGTTTCGCGATGCGGAACGCCTCACCCATGCCGACAATCTGGTGAACGGGAAGCGTACCCGAGCGCATCCCACGCTCGTGCCCGCCACCGTGCATTTGCGCCTCCAGCCGGACCCGCGGTTTGCGACGCACGTAGAGCGCCCCGATACCCTTGGGCCCGTAGATCTTGTGGGCAGAGAAAGACATCAGGTCCACTTTCAATTGCTGCATATCGATGGGCACTTTGCCGGCACTCTGTGCCGCGTCCACGTGGAAGATGATCTTGCGCTCCCGGCAGATTTCGCCGAGTGCGGCGATATCCTGAATCACACCGATTTCGTTGTTGACGTGCATCACGCTGGCAACAACGGTGTCGTCGCGTAACGCCTGCCTGAATGCGTCCAGATCGAGTAGCCCGTCCGGCTGCGGCTCCAGGTAGGTGACCTCAAAACCTTCTCGCTCGAGCTGGCGGCAGGAATCCAGCACCGCCTTGTGTTCGGTCTTCACGGTGACGATGTGCCTCCCCTTCTGCTTGTAGAAGTGGGCCGCACCCTTGATCGCGAGGTTATCCGATTCAGTTGCGCCGCTGGTCCAGACAATCTCCCTCGGATCGGCGTTCAACAGGGCGGCGACATTGCCGCGCGCCTCCTCGACCGCCGCTTCCGCATCCCAGCCGAACGCGTGTGAACGGGAAGCGGGATTTCCGAATTCGCCATCCGGCGTCAAATAGCTGCACATCTTTTCGGCGACGCGCGGATCAACCGGCGTGGTCGCTGAATAATCCAGATAGATCGGCGTTTTTACACTCATATCCAATAAACCCGTTCAAATTTGCTCAGTTATGCTTCGCACCAAGGCTGCACCCTGCCTGCAGGCCTGTGTAGGCAACCGGGCAGCCGATGCGAGCCGGCGTCCCGGTCGCAGCGCAGCAATTTCTGTGGCCTTCTGCCCGGCGCGTTACGGAGTGCGCAGCACCCACCGGAGGCAGGAAACAGCGGGATTCAAGCCGTGTCAGCAGTACGCCGAACCGGCTCCATGCTCACGGCAACGCCGTCTCGGGCCGCATCCTGGCGAGCCGCGTCGCGCTCGGCGCCCTGGTCGACCAGCTTCCCCAGCGTAATGCCGCTCAGGAACCCGTAGATCTGATCGCTGAGTTCGGTCCACAGGTCGTGGGTGAGGCATCGTTTGCCGCCCTGACAATCTCCGCGCCCGCCGCAACGGGTCGCATCGACACTCTCATCCACCGCCGTTACCACATCGGCAACGGCAATATCGTGGGCCGAGCGACTCAGCGTGTAGCCGCCGCCCGGGCCCCGGGTGCTGGCGACCAGACCCTGTTTGCGCAGCCGCGTGAACAACTGCTCAAGATAGGACAGAGATATACCCTGGCGTTCCGATATCCCCGCCAGCGTCACCGGACCCTGTTCAGCGTGCAACGCCAGGTCCAACATCGCGGTAACCGCATAACGGCCTTTGCTGGTCAATTTCATGCCGACCCGCCCTGATTCAACTATGGAAAAACAGCGCTAAAGTGCCATAACTGACTAAAACAGTCAAGAATTGCTAACCCCGCCCTACCGGCCCCGAACCCGCCTCTCAAATCCAACGGCTTGATGTAATTCGAGTAATGTCGACGGTCACCGTACCCACACTATTTCCAGAGGTTTTTACTCAGACCCTCTGGAAGTCGGTCCGTCAGACACTCCACCTCGCTCGGCCGCGTCCCGCGGCTCGTCAAGTCCGGCCTGCTGCGGCTGCTCGGCATGCGTGCCAGGATCGGGACCCGCCGGACTATCCAGTTCGCAGGATTCCAGATCCGGCAGCTGCAGATCGGCGACTTCCGCGCCCAGGCTCTGGAGTCCGCGCGACATCTCTTCGAGGCGCTGATCCATGACGTGGATATGATCCAGCATGGTGTTGATGGCGTTGGCCACCGGATCGGGCATGTCCTGAGTGCTGCCGTAGGCATCGAATCCCATCTTCGTGGCAATGGCTTCGCGACGCTTGTGCTGTTCATCTTTGCCGCCACCGACCACCCGACCCGGGACGCCCACCACCGTAGCCCCGGCAGGCACGTCTTTCAAAACCACCGCGTTGGATCCGATGCGCACGTCGTCTCCGATCACGATCGGTCCCAGCACCTTGGCCCCGGCACCAATGACGACATCGTTTCCAAGTGTCGGATGGCGTTTTCCTTTTTCCCAGCTGGTGCCGCCCAGTGTAACGCCGTGGTAAAGAGTGCAGTCATCACCGATTTGCGCGGTTTCACCAATCACCACACCCATGCCGTGATCGATAAAAAAGCGACGCCCGATCGTGGCCCCGGGGTGAATTTCAATACCGGTAAACCAGCGCGCCACATTCGACAGCACCCGCGCCAGCCACATGAGTCCATTACGCCACAGTACATGACTGGCGCGGTGCACCAGCACGGCGTGAAAGCCCGGATAGGTGGTGATCACCTCGAAACGGGTGCGCGCAGCGGGGTCGCGGTCAAAGACGCAGGCCAGATCTTCCCGTATTCGCTCCCACATAGCTCACCCGAATGCACCGTTTCAGAATCAGACAACACAACCTATCTCATAATCCCTCGCGAGCGGAATCATGAGATAGGTTCCAACCAGAGGCGGGCCATTATAGGCCGCGTGACCCGGCCCGCAAATCAGCGCGCCGACCTGGCAGCCGCGGTCAGAATTCCGCGCAGAATATTGATTTCGTTCTGATCTGGTCTGGCGCGTCCGAACAGGCGCCGCAAGCGCCGCATCAGCTGCCGGGGGTTTTCGGGGTCAAGAAACTCGAGCTCTATCAGGGTCTGTTCCAGGTGGGCGTAGAACTGCTCGAGCTGGCCGGCACTGGCATAGTCGCGCTCGCGCTGTGGCACGAACGCCGCGGTCCCCGCGGCCAACCGCAGTTCGTAGGCAATCACCTGCACCGCCGCCGCAAGATTCAGCGACGGATAATCGGGGTTGCTCGGGATCTGCACCAGGTAGTGGCAGCGGTCCAGTTCGTCATTGCTGAGACCGGTACGCTCGCGGCCGAAAACCACCGCCACACGTCCGCTGTCGCCCTGCGCCATGGTCAGCTCGGCGCAGGCGCGCGGGTCCAGCATCGGCACCGGCAGTGTGCGACAACGCGCACTGGCACCGATCACCAGCGTAGCATCAGCGAGTGCTTCATCCAGACTCCCGTAACAGCTGGCACTGGCGAGCAGATCATCAGCGCCCGAGGCGCGCGCTGTCGCTTCGGCACTCGGGTAGTGCTGCGGACTGACCAGACACAACTGTTCCAGCCCCATGTTTTTCATGGCACGCGCAGTCGCCCCGATATTGCCGGGGTGGCTGGTGTTGACCAGCACAATCCGGGGTTGTCTCATGTCACCTGCCATCACCCTGTCTCGCAACCCCCAGCCTCACCTAAACGCGTTGCAGCGAAAACGGCAGCGCCGCGCTGATCTCCGGCAAGTCCGCAGCCAGCATCACGAGCCGGTCGACGCCGAGCGCTACCCCTGAACTGTCGGGCAAACCGTGCTCCAGGGCGCCCAGCAGGGATTCATCAAGCGGTATCACCGGCAGACCCGACCGCTCGCGCAGGCGGTTGTCAGCCTCGAACCGCGAGCGTTGCTCGGCGGCATCTGCCAGCTCCTGATAGCCGTTGGCGAGTTCGGTACCGCCAAAGTAGAGTTCGAAGCGCTCGGCGACCGGCGCCGCATCCCTGCGCAGCCGGGCCAGCGCCGCCTGGGCGGGAGGAAAGTCAAACACGAACAATGCCCGGTCGCCAATGCGCGGCTCGATCCAGTGGGTCACCACGAGATCGAGCCACGGGCTGAGCCGCGTTTCATCCATTCCCGCCGGGGTCGGCCCGAGAGTCCGGGCTACGAAATCGCGCAATGCGGGAACATCGATCGACCACGGATCAAGGCCGGTATGCTCCTGAAACCAGGTTCGATAGGCAACGCGCCGCGCCGGGTGGTAATCCCGGACACCTTGCAGGCTGAACGCCAGCAGCGCGTCGACCTCGTCCATAAGCGCGTGGTAGTCCATGCCCGGCCGGTACCATTCCAGCATCATGAACTCGGGATTGTGTCTGCTACCGTACTCACCGTTGCGGAACACGTGACTGAGCTGATAGACAGGACCACTGCCGGCCGCCAGCAGCCGCTTCATGAAGAACTCCGGGGAGGTCTGCAGGTACAGGGGCAACCCGCCGGCGGCGCCGGGGCCGAGGTACGCGGTCCGGAACGAATCGAGTGCCGGATCAGTCGCCGCACCGCGCGACAACAGGGGTGTGTCGACCTCCAACACCCCTCGCTGTGCGAAAAAGGCGCGCATCCTCGCGAGCAGCCTCGCGCGTAACCGCACAGTCTCCAGACTGGCAGTCGGCCGCCAGTTTTCGGCGCCCGAAACGCCGCTATCCGGCACGGCCGACGTATTCGCCGGTCCGGGTGTCGACCTTGACCACTTCACCGGTATTGACGAACAGCGGCACACGCACCACTGCACCGGTCTCCAGCGTCGCCGGCTTGCCGCCGCCGCCCGAAGTGTCGCCGCGCACGCCCGGATCCGTTTCCGTAATGGCCAGGTTCACAAAATTCGGCGGCGTAACGCTGATCGGCACGCCGTTCCAGAGTGTCACCAGACACACGTCCTGCTCCTTGAGCCATTTCACCGCATCGGCGACTGCCGACTCGCCAGCGCCAAGCTGCTCGTAGGTGTCGGGATGCATAAAATGCCAGAATTCGCCGTCGCTGTAGAGATACTGCATATCGGTTTCAACGACGTCGGCGGCTTCTACGGACTCCCCGGATTTGAAGGTACGCTCGATCACCCGGCCGGTCTTGAGGTTGCGGATCTTGACGCGGTTGAACGCCTGCCCCTTGCCGGGCTTTACAAACTCGTTTTCAATGATGGAACAGGGGTCCCCGTCGAGCATGATTTTCAGGCCGCCCCTGAATTCGTTGGTACTATAGGTCGCCATTGAGCACCTTGATTCTGTATTTGCCGCAAAAATAGGACGGCTATGATACCCCGAAGCCCAGGCTCGCAACAGCTGCCACGCTGGCAGACCCTGCTGGGACAGTCCATCACCGATCCCCGGGAGCTGTTACGCGAGCTGGAGCTGCCGCAGCACCTGCTGCCGGCCGCGCGCCAGGCATCGGCCGGATTCAGGCTCCAGGTTCCGCACGGATTCGTGCGCCGCATGCGGCGTGGCGATCCCGAAGATCCGCTTCTGCGACAGGTACTGCCCGTCACTGGGGAACTGGAACATACCAGCGGCTACAGCCTGGACCCGCTGCACGAGCAGCAATCGATGCCGGCACCGGGCGTGCTGCACAAGTACCACGGGCGGGTGCTACTGACCCTCACCGGCGCCTGTGCGGTGCACTGCCGCTACTGCTTTCGGCGCCATTATCCCTACAGCGATGCCAATGCGGGGCGCGCCAACGCGCAAGGCGCTATCGACTACCTGCATCGACACCCGGAGGTCGAGGAAATCATTCTCAGCGGCGGAGACCCCCTGAGCCTCTCTGACGATCGCCTGCGGAGCCTGGTAGCACGCCTGACCTCGATTCGGCACCTGAAGCGTTTGCGTATCCACAGCCGGCTACCGGTGGTGCTGCCGGAGCGCGTCGACCAGGCGCTGCTGAACTGGATGTCGACGCCGCGCTTCAGGGTCGCGCTGGTGATTCACTGTAACCACGCCAATGAAATCGATGCCCAGGTCCACAATGCCATGGACCAGCTGCGTTCTGCCGGGATCACCCTGCTCAATCAAAGCGTACTGCTACGTGGCGTAAATGACCGGCTGGATGTCTTACTGGAGTTGAGCGAGCGGCTGTTCGAGGCCGGCGTGTTGCCCTATTACCTGCACCAGCTCGACCCGGTTCAGGGTGCGGCGCACTTTGCAGTCAGCCAGGAAACCGGCCGCCAGCTTATCGACGCCATGCGCGCGCGTCTGCCCGGCTATCTGGTGCCGCGCATGGTGCGGGAAGATCCCGGACAGCCCTCCAAAACACCGCTCTAATCCTCTAAAACATCAGCTTATTTCTCAACAACAGAGTCAGCCGAAGAGCGCCGCCCGGCGTTTCGGCGCATTTTTCAGGTTCTGCCCAGCATCCAGTAATGTCCTGCCAGCGTTTCAGTTTTTTTGCTCAGGGACGATAGCAGCTGCGGAACACAGGTATGACCGAAGCTCGGCCGGACGTGTGCCTGTCGATGCGATAATCCAGCGGACGAACTGAACCATGCAACTTTCCGTACCCAACCGAACAGCCCCTAAGAACGGATCTTTCAACAGCAAAACGGCCAGCGTGAAGGAATGGATTGACCGTTTACCCATGGCCAACATCGGCGCTACTACCCGATTGCTGTTCGAGGCTCTGACAGACCTGAATCAGCAGGACATTCCGGCCCAACAGCGCTTCAAGGCACTGGAAATGTTGCGCAAACCGGTCCATTTCGTCACCGACCACATGAAGAAGCATTTTGTGGGTCAGCCGCTTCCGCTCGCCGCCAAGAACCTCAAAGTCGCCCGTCTGAGCAGGGAAATTACCCATAGTCTGGCCACGGGGTACAAGGTGCTGGTCATCGAGCAGCTCGCCGGTATCGGCCGCAGCGACCGGAAGCTTCTCGTTACCGCCATACACAGGGCCACCAGGCTGCTGGGTTCGGTGCTCCTCAAGGCTTACCAGGTATACGAGTCTTACCCCGATTCGGTGTGGCTGGAAATCCATTCTCTGTATCGTCACGCGGAAGCCAATGGCCTGCACAACACGCCGGTGGCGGACGACTATGCCCGCGGCGGGAAAGGCTCGACCATCGCCGATGCCTACAAACAGATGCTGCTGCTGGCGCTGGCCTGTCCCTACCGCCTGCGTCAGGGCGAAGCCGAGCAGATCTACCAGGCGCTGGAGTTGTGGGCGCCTTTCGCTGAGCTGCAGCGGGTGGGAGAAAACGGTACCGCCCTGTTCTCCACTAATCTCGACTCCGATCAGCCGCCCAGTTACCTGGTCCTGAGGGAAGCGGGCGCCAACCGCAGCACCTGCAGAGCCCTGAACACGGTGCGGCTCGCAGACCAGGTACGCCAGGCGCTGGCCGCCACACGCAAGCCGGACTCACGGTCACCGGTCAATATCGGTGCACATACCCTGCGCCACCTTATGCTGGTGTGGGGTGTTATGCCGAAACGGCGTTATGCGCGGGTGAAAGACTCTGCCGATGTCGTAGTCTCGGTCGGCCTCAGTGCCATCCACTATTTTGTAAGTGGCGAAGCGGCGTTCAACAACGCACCCGACTCGGCAGAGTTTTGCCCACCAGCGAATGACTCGCGGTGCGCAGGCGCTGTCGCGGAAAGCGCGCGCTTTACAGCGCGCGAAGTAAAATCCCGCGCGGATCAGTTGCCTGACGTCTGGGAGATGCAGTACCGCATGGAAGGCGAGGTTGCGCCGACCAGCATTGAGCTGGCCGTTGCCAGAGCCGCCGCCGGCCCGCCAATCGACACCAGTCATCGCGCCCAGAACTGGAAAATGGTGAACGTCAGCGCCGGAGGCTACTGCCTGCTGTGGGACAACCCGGAAGCAACCCGCGCACAAGTCGGTGAATTGCTCGGTATTCGCGAGGAATGCGACCCGGACACCTTCCACTGGCGCCTGGGCGTGATCCGCTGGCTCAAGTGTGCCGACAGACCGGGCCTGGAGCTGGGCGTGCAAATGCTGTCGCCAGGAGCGGTAGCGATCGCTGCATGCCCTGATAAAGGCAAATTCAATGCGGCAAACTACACGCGCGGACTGTTGCTGCCGGAAATCGCTTCGATCCAACAGCAGGCGACGCTGCTGTTGCCGTCGCCACCATTCAGGCCCGGTGACCACGCCATCGCCAACTGCCAGGGCAGGCTGGTTCGTCTCAGACTCACCAAGCTGGTGGAAAATACCGGCAGTTTTGCGCAGTTCCAGTTCACCTCGCTGGGCGAGCTCGAACAGCCATTGACGAAAGATTCTCGAAAACACTACAAGCCCAGTGACTTCAGCGACGTATGGGATCTGATCTGATTGTGGCGCGGAGTGGGTCAACGCTGCGCCGCGGGCCAGTCAGGGGCGTAGCGGGATCATGTTGGGGTAGCGGCGCTACGATACCCCGACGCAGCGACATGAAGCGCGATTAAAAGCGGGCTCAAGGTAGTGGATCAGGCGTCCGGGCAATGCGCGACCCCCGCGGGGAACGCAGTTTACACGCAGCAAATCAGCACCTGAGCAGGGCCCGCAACGCCGCATGGGCGTCGAGATACATTCTCGGACAGAGCTTAAAAGAGCGCCTTGAAAAGTTCCGGGTACTCGACCTGTCCACCACCTGCGAGCGCCCCCGTTACGATTTCCATGGCGCTGAGAGCATCATCCGGGATAGGCAAATTGCAGGTAATGCCCCACTCCTTTGCCGGCCTGAACCCAAAGCGCTGATAATAATCCGGGTGCCCTGCAACCACGATTGCGCCGAAACACAATGGCTTCGCGCGCGCTACAGCCGCCTCGATCAACTCTGAACCGATCCCCCGATGGGACTGAGAGGGCACCACGGACATTGGCCCCAGCGCGAGAATTTCGTTGCTCCGGTTGGCGGATTTGAGCTGTACCTTGGACAGGACGACGTGGCCGACGATGCGGCCATTAAGCTCCGCGACCAGCGACAAATCCGGTATGAACACCGGCGACGAACGTAACTCCCCAATCAGCTGGGCCTCCGCCTCACCCTGGAAAGCGCTCAGATTAACCACATCGATAGCACGAAAATCGTCCGGCGCTTCAGCTCGAACCTTGATCTGCTGCATAACCCGTCCCTACCTGCTGGCCCAACCGTTTGTGTCACCTCATTCCCACACATGCTAGCAGTAAATTACTGCCCAGAAAAGCAGTTACAGGTCAGTGCCCCACGCCGTAAAAGCTCCTCCCAGCGGTAAAGATTCGGGGGTGAAGTGCCGAAAAGAAGGTGGCGTCCAGTCGGGTTTTGCCGGCAAATGGAACCAGTGAGGAGAACACCGGGCACATGGAAACGGATCAAACGCTACGTTTGCTCATCGTAGAAGAATCACGCAATGACGCTGAATCCCTGGCCAATATTCTGCGCAATGCCGGCCAGGCTTCGCGGTTGAGCTATGCCGAGGACCAGGAAGACATCGAAACCTGTCTGGACCGTCAGGTCCCCGATCTGGTCCTGTGCGCGACCGGCCTCGAAGCCGTGTCGCTTGAGGATGTCGCCCTGCTGTTGCAGCAGCGTAAGCTGGGAATCCCGCTCATAGCCATCGGTGAGTCGGGGGATGAGGCCTCTATCGTCGCGGCCATGCGTCTGGGCGCAGCGGATCTGTGCTCCTACGACCAGCCCGAGCACCTGCAACTGGTGGTGAAACGCGAGATGTCACAGCTCACGGCTCGCCATAACGCGCAGAATTTCGAACTGAAATTCCAGGAAAGCGAAAAGCGGGCGCGCATGCTGATGGAAAGCTCTCGCGACGCGATCTCCTACGTGCATGAGGGCATGCACATTTTTGCCAACAGCTCCTATCTGGAAATGTTTGGTTTCGAGAGTCTGGACGAGATTGAGGGCACCCCTATTCTGGACATGGTTGCACCCGAGGTTCACGCGGAGTTCAAGGAGTTCCTGCGTAATTACAGTACCGGCGACGGCCAGGAGGGCAAGCTGGAAACGCACGGCCTGCTGCCGGATGGCAAGAAGTTCGACGCGGAAATGGAGTTCACACCGGCCAGCATCGACGGCGAACCCTGTACCCAGATCATAATTCGCAACCAGACCAATTCGAACAGGGAACTGGAGCAGAAGCTGAAATACCTGAGCAAGCAGGATGTGCTCACCGGGCTGTTCAACCGCCAGTATTTCATGGAAGAACTGGAGCTGGCGGTGACCGATGCCATCAGCGGTTCCAGCACTGCAGGGGTTCTCTACCTGCTGGTTGACAACTTCAAGGACGTCAAGGACAAGGTCGGCATCGGCATTGCCGACGTGGTAATACGCGATATTGCGGAGGTGCTGCGGGAGCACACCGGTGACAGCGATATCGTCGCCCGCTTCGGAGATCATTCCTTCACCATCCTGCACCGGGATTGCGACGCGGACTCGATCCAGGCGCTGGGCGAAAAACTGCGCCAGGCAGTAGAAAACCACATCGCCGACGTTGAAGAACGTTCGATCACCACCACCTGCAGTATCGGCATGAGCATCGTGGCCGAAAGCACGCCCTCTGCACATGAAGTGATATCGCGGGCGGATCTGGCCTGCGAAGTGGCACGCTCATCGGGCGGCAACAAAACCCACCTGCATAACCCCGTGGTGGACGAAAAGATCGGCAAGGAACGCGACCAGCAGATGTACGCGCTGATCAAGGATGCCCTGGAAAGGAACCAGTTCCAGCTTCTGTACCAGCCGATCGTCAGCCTGCAGGGCGATGAAGGCGAAAAATACGAAGTCCTGGTGCGCATGCTGAACGACGAAGGCGACCACATATTGCCCAGCCAGTTCCTGCCTATTGCCGAACAAACCGGCCAGGTGGCGGAAATCGACAGATGGGTTATCAACAATGCGGTCCGGGTGCTCGCAGAACATCGCGCCAGGGGCGCCGACACCCAGTTCTTCATCAAGATCTGCGCCGCGACGCTGCTGGACGATGGACTCGCCCCCTGCATCCAGCAATGTATCGGCGAACACCGCCTGCCGGGTGACTCCCTGATCTTCGAGATCGCGGAAAAACACGCTGCCCAACACCTGAAACAGGCGAAAAGCCTTGTAAAAACCCTTCAGGAGCTGCACTGCAAGAGCGCGTTGGAACACTTCGGCGCGAGCCCCAACTCGTTCCAGCTGCTGAAACATCTGCCGGTGGATTTCCTCAAGATCGACGGTTCATTTATCCATAATCTGGCCACCGACAACAACAACCAGGCGATGGTCAAATCGATTCTCGACACCGCCAGTTCCATGAACAAGCAGTGTATTGCCGAGTATGTGCAGGATGCCCACAGCCTTGCGGTGCTGTGGCAGAGTGGTATCAACTATATCCAGGGAAATTTCCTGCAGGAACCCACCGAAGCACTGAATTACGATTTCTCCGGGGCAGTCGCCTGAAGAGTAGAAAGCGTCTCCGAAACAGCCGCCAACCGGGGGGCCAAAGTCTCGATTACCCGGCCGTCAGAGCGAGCAACGATTAGTCGCGCTGTTTGACTGCGCCGGAGTTCCGGCGCCTGCGTCGGGATCCGGCTGGACGCAGGCGCGACTCAATCAAGCAGGTGTGACACCAACCCATCGGCCAGCTTTGGCTCGAACCAGGTCGACTTGGGAGGCATCACCTGATTGGCATCCGCGACCGCCATAAGAGCTTCCATGCTGGTCGGAAACAACGAAAAAGCCAGCGCCATTTCGCCGCTATTGACACGTTTCTCCAGTTCGCCCAGCCCGCGAATTCCGCCCACAAAATCGATGCGCGGATCACGCCGCGGATCACTGATTCCCAGTAACGGCTCCAGCAGATTGTCGGCCAGCAGACTGACATCCAGTCTCGCGACCGGATCATGCGGCACGCGCTGCGGATGGACGGAAAGCCGGTACCAGCGACCGTCCAGGTACATGCCAAACTCACCCGCGCGAGTCGGAGAGACCGGCTCAGTCTGTGGTTCGACAGCAAACGCAGCAGCGATTCTTTCCAGCAAGGCAGCAGCCGACAGGCCGTTCAGATCCTTGACCACACGGTTGTAGTCGAGAATCTGCATCTGCTGGTGGGGAAAGATCACCGCGAGGAAATAGCTGCTCATCGCCTCCGGCCCGCGCTTCAGTTTGGCCGCCACGCGGGACGCCGCCGCTGAACGATGATGGCCGTCGGCGATGTAAAGCGCCTCCATGCGGTCAAACTCGCTACTGAGGCGCTCGATCGCAGACCGATCGTTCACCACCCAGAAGGTGTGCCGGATCGCATCATCGGCCGTCAGGTCGTACTCCGGCGCTTCGGCGGTTAGCGCGTCGATCAGTTTGTCCACCACGGGATCGGAGCGATACGCCAGCAGTACCGGGCCGGTCTGGGCATTCAGCGCCTCGATCTGGCGCACGCGGTCGTCCTCCTTGGCCGGGCGGGTAAACTCGTGCTTGCGAATCCGGTTGCTGTCGTAGTCCGCCACTGAAGCCGCGGCAACCAGACCGGTCTGCACATGCTCGCCCATGCGCAACCGGTAAACGTAATAGCAGGGGTCGCTGTCTCTTTTCAGCACCCCGGCGCTGATCATCTTGTGCAGGTTCTCTGCGGCCTTGGCGTAGACCGCGGCGGCGTAGGGATCGGTGTCCTCGGGGAGGTCTATTTCCGCCTTGGAAATGTGCAGAAAACTCCAGGGGCGACCGGCGGCGCGCTGACGCGCCTCGGCGCTGTTGAGAACATCATAGGGCGGCGCCACCACCTCGTGCGCGCGCTCGGGCACCGGGCGCAAACCGGCGAAGGGACGAATCAGGGGCATGTCTTGGCTGTCCTGGATCTAGTCAATGAGCCGGGTATTCTACCCGCCGCCGATCGGCTGCGCACCGTCTATACTGCCCTTCAGGCCAGCCGATAAACCAGGAGGGTGCCGTCATGCAGCACGTTCTGCGGCAACCGGAGTTCGACGAGTACGGCCTGCTGAGAGATCCGGCGGACTGGACGCCCGCTCTGGCCCGGGATCTCGCCAGAGGTGAAAGCCTGACCGAACTGGGCCCCCAGCACTGGGCGTTCCTCAATGCGCTGCGGGACTATTATCAGCGTTTCCGCGTGCCGCCACCGACCGCCAGGTTATGCCACGAACTGCACCTGAAACACGGCTGCGGCCACATGCTGTTTCCCAGCTGTCTGACAGCCTGGCGCATCGCCGGTCTGCCCGACCCGGGCGAGGAGGCCAGATCCTACCTGTCTGCCGAATAGCTGCCGCCTGCGCAGCTCAGTCGAACCGATAGTGTTTGCGGACCTCGCGGCGGATATCCCAGGTGCACGACAGCCCGGCGGGAAAGACGACCAGGTCGCCCTCGCCCATTGCGACGGGCTCGCCCCCCTCGGGCGTGACCACCACTTCGCCGGCGAGAAAATAGCAGGTCTCGTCGCGGTCGTAAGTCCAGGGAAAAACCGATATCTCCTTACTCCAGATACCCCACTCGAAGACCCCCAACTGTTCCAGGCGCTGCCGCGTCGGGTTGTTTTCGACTCTGATGCCTTGCATCAGCGTCTCACGACGGCCGAGTCGGTCTGCAGCGCCGCAATGCGCTCCTGAAGCGGCGGATGTGACAGGAACAGGCGTTTCAGCCCCTGGGCCATACCACCCGAAATCCCGAACGCCGCAAGCTGGTCAGGCAACGGAGCCTGGCCGGAAGCCGTCTGCAACCGCTGCAGGGCAGCAATCATTTTCTCCCGACCGGCCAGCTGCGCGCCCCCGGCGTCCGCCCGGAACTCCCTCCAGCGCGAGAACCACATCACGATTGCACTCGCCAGTATACCCAGCAGCACCTGCGCGACGATGGTCGTTATGAGGAAGGCGGGACCATGACCGCGCTCGGTCTTGAATACCACGCGATCCACCACGTGCCCGATCACGCGGGACAGGAAGATGACAAAGGTGTTGACCACCCCCTGAATCAGTCCAAGCGTCACCATGTCGCCGTTGGCGACATGACTGATCTCGTGCCCCAGCACTGCCTCCACTTCGTCGCGGCGCATGTTACGCAGCAAGCCGGTACTGACGGCGACCAGCGCAGCGTTACGCCGCATACCGGTGGCAAAGGCATTGAGCTCGGGCGCATCATAAACGGCGACTTCGGGCATTTCGATGCCGGCCGCCTGCGCTTGACGCGACACGGTACTGAGCAGCCACGTCTCACTCTCATTGCCAGGCTGTTCTATGACCCGCGCCCCGGTCATGCGTTTGGCGGACCACTTCGACATGGCCAGCGAAATAAACGACCCCCCCATACCCAGGACAGCGGAAAAAATCAGCAGCGCCCGGAGGTCCAGGTCGACACCCTGCTGATCCAGAATCCGCTCGATACCAAGCACCTGAAGAGCGATGCTGAGCACCAGCAGGATAGCCACATTGGTGGCCAGAAACAGGAACATGCGTTTCATATGTTGCACGACTCCAGATTTAACCGACGCTGGAGAATATTGCGGTTCAAGGCGGCCTTTTCAAGCGTTATTCCACGCGCATCCGCTCGACACGCTGGAAGCCGCGCGGCAGCTTCCTGCCCTTGCGCCCGCGATCGCCGCGATACAGCTCGAGATCGGCAGCTTTGAGCTTCAGGTGCCGCTTGCCGGCATGCAGCACCAGACTGGCATCAGCGGCCACGCTCACCGCACCCACCATGTATTCGTCCCGGCTTGCCAGCTTCTTGGGATTGATGCCCTGAATCTTGATGCCTTTACCACGATTCAGGCGCGGGATTTCAGCACTCGGGATCACCAGCAGCTGTCCCTGCGCGTTGACGGCAGCAACCTGGTCGCTTTCCGGATCGGTTACGCGTGCCGGCGGCAGAACTCGCGCGTTCTTCGGCACCGACAGTACTGTCTTACCAGCCTTGGTACGCGCCAGTAAATCACCCAGTCTGGCGACAAAGCCGTAACCGGCATCGGTAGTCAGCAAAAAGAGGCTGTCGGGGTCGCCCGCCATCACAGCGACGAAATGCGCGCCGTCGGGCGGAGCGAAACGCCCGGTCAGCGGCTCACCCTGGCCGCGCGCCGAGGGCAGACTGTGCGCGGCAGCGGTATAGGCCCGCCCGGTAGAATCCAGGAACACCACCTGCTGGTTGCTGCGCCCCAGCGCCGCGGCCAGAAAACGGTCACCGGAGCGGTAGCTGAGCGCCTCGGCATCGATCTCGTGTCCCTTGGCAGCGCGTACCCAGCCTTTTTCCGAGAGCACGATGGTAACCGGTTCGCTCGCGATCAGCGCAGTTTCGTCCAGCGCCTGGGCAGCGGCGCGCTCGACCAGTCGTGAGCGGCGATCATCGCCGAATTTCTCGGTATCCGCGGCAATCTCTTTCTTTATCAGCGTGCGCAGCCGGCTCTTCGAGCCCAGCGTTTTCTGCAGCCTGTCACGCTCCGCGCTGAGTTCGTCCTGCTCACCGCGAATTTTCATTTCCTCGAGCTTGGCGAGATTGCGCAGTTTCAGGTTCAGCACTTCCTCAGCCTGCCGGTCACTGAGATTGAAGCGCTGCATGAGCACCGGCTTGGGCTCGTCTTCGCTGCGGATGATGGCTATGACTTCGTCGATATTGAGGTAGGCAATCAGCAGACCATCGAGAATATGCAGTCGATCCAGCACCTTGTCGAGGCGGTATTGCAGGCGCCGGGTCACCGTCGCAGTGCGGAACTCGAGCCATTCCTTCAACAGAGTGCGCAGATCCTTGACCGCCGGCCGGCCGTCCAGACCGATCATATTCAGGTTGATGCGGTAGCTGCGTTCCAGATCGGTGGTCGCGAACAGGTGCGACATCAGGGCCTCGGCATCGATGCGGGCGGAGCGCGGAACGATAACCAGCCGGGTTGGATTTTCGTGGTCGGATTCATCGCGCAGGTCCGCCACCATCGGCAGTTTACGGGCCGTCATCTGCGCGGCTATCTGCTCCAGCACTTTGGCTCCCGACACCTGGTATGGCAATTCAGTGATAACGATGTCGTCGTTGTCGCGCTCGTAGCCTGCACGTATCCGCACGCTCCCGCTGCCGGTCTGGTAAGCGCGGACCAGGTCCTCACGCGGCGTAACGATCTCCCCGCCGGTGGGATAATCCGGGCCCTGGATGTGTTCACACAGTTCGGCCACGCCCGCCTTGGGATTTTCCAGCAGATGGATCGCCGCACTGGACACTTCGCGCAGGTTGTGCGGCGGAATGTCGGTGGCCATACCGACCGCGATACCGGTGGCTCCATTGAGCAGTACCGCCGGAAGGCGCGCCGGCAGCAACACGGGTTCCTTGAGGGTGCCATCGAAATTGGTGGTCCAATCGACTGTGCCCTCGCCCAGTTCCGCCAGCAGAACCTCGGCGAACGGGGCCAGTCGCGCCTCCGTGTAGCGCATCGCGGCGAAGGATTTGGGGTCGTCCGGCGCTCCCCAGTTACCCTGGCCGTCGACGATCGGGTAGCGGAAAGAGAAGCTCTGGGCCATATGGACCATGGCCTCGTAGCAGGCTGCGTCACCGTGCGGATGGTACTTGCCCAGCACGTCGCCGACGGTGCGCGCAGACTTCTTGTACTTGGCCCGGGCCGACAGGCCGAGCTCCGACATGGCGTACACGATACGCCGCTGCACCGGTTTCAGACCATCGCCAAGGTGCGGGAGCGCGCGGTCGAGAATAACGTACATGGAATAATCCAGATACGCTTTCTCGGTGAATTTCTGCAGAGGAAGCGTTTCAACGCTCTCGAGAGTGGTGTCAGTCGCCATGCGGGTTCCGGGTCTGTTACAAAACGGACGCTATTGTAACGGGCCCGCGCAGGGTGCGGGAAGGAGTTTGAGTTCAGCGCGCCGTCACGGCGCTGCGGCGCGCAGGGCGAGCCACTCCGCGCTGATATCGACCAGCTCCCCGTAACCGACCAGGGAGTGCGCCAGTTCCGAAAACCTGATAGCCCGGTGTTTCGAATGAGAACGAAACGGCTCGATCATGGCATCCACGATCTTTTCGTCCAGCGCCTGGATGAAGGTCGCCATGACCTTGAGACAACGCCAGTCGGCGTATTCCGGCAGTTTGTCCAGAAACGCGACGCGGGCGGCGTCACTGGAAAAATCCATTTCGGTTGCAGTATGGATAAAGACTTCGCCGCTCACATCGTCATGTTCTTTGTACAGGTAAATCTCGACTTCGAAAGGCGCCGGCCTCTGATCGGCGCTCTTGCCCTGACGACACAGAATCTGGACCGCGTCATACAGGGCCGTGACAACACGGGGCTCGTTGAGGCAGCGGAAATCGAATCCCTCCCGCGTGGAGAAGAAGTCGAGCAGCGCACTACCCGATTCCGGTACACCGACAAACTGGAGGTGCGCCCCGCCCTCGGAATTGCGCGCCAGAAAGAAGGGCAGCGTGGGCGCGTTCGCGGCCAGCACCGCCTCATAGACTCTGGACGCGGTGGCGCCCCAGATATCAGCGATGTCGACACCCAGCTTGTGCTGGTTCTTGGTGATCAACTCGACGAAGAATTCCTTCAGTCCCTCTTTGTTGGCGCCCTGAACCCGCTCCAGCATCAGAACGCAGCCGTCTTCCTCCTGGCGTGAATTCACCACCCGGTAGGGTATATCCATTAGATTGGTGGCGGCTTTCTTCTGCTGCAGCGACACCAGCCCGACCTTGATCATGATGCCGGTTTTCACTTCGATTCGGGTGTCGAGTTGAATACGCATGCCACGCGTTGATATGTCCTTGGACATGCCCGCGTAGCTGGCGGAGCCGATCCTGACATCCACCCGGGTCTCAGCCAGATAGCGGTCTTCCCTGCGCCGCTCCACATAGCCAAACCGAATCAGCTCCGGTCGCAGACTGTCCGCAGGCATGGCCAGCTTTTCAACAATTGCCCCGCTGGTGATGTCGCGCCGCTCGGTACCGACCCAGGCGGTTAGCTCGACCGGTTTGCCCGACGCGATGCCGGAAAGGCCAGGAGCGTTGCGGAACTCGTGGGTAACATCCGCCAGGTACGCTACAAAGTACAGTCGTTCAAGACGCTCGCGCAGCTCGGTCATCTGCGCTTCCGACTTGTACTGCAGACGCTGCGACACTTCCTCGACTTTTCTGTCGCCTACCGCTGCGGCGGGAACCCGACTGACCTGTACCTTGACAATACTGTGCTCCGACTGCGCCAGGGCGTGCCGCACATAGGCAGCAAATGCCTGCGCCGAGGGAAGCTCGAAGTCGGCGGCGGAATGAATGCGCATACACTGGTCACGCTCGCCACGCTGACGATACATCGCCAGCAAGAAAGTCTGCTGCTGTTCCAGCCGTTGCAGACGTTGCGGCAGACACAGGGGGGTAAAGTTGTAGTTATCCGCGTCGGTACAGAAGAAGCGCGCCAGGTGCGCGTTTCCCGCGCTCATTGCAACCGCCTGAATGCGTAGCCCTCCGTCCTGATCACGTTCTACGAAGAACGGGATCTGGGTTGCGCTCTGCGCGTAGCAACGCTCGTAATACCAGCTCAGGGCGGACTGATATTCGTCTTCCACATCGAGCTTGTACTTGCGCTGATAGCGTTCGATGACGGCTTCTATAAGCTGACTCAAACCCCTGGGCCGTTCGAGATCGCAGCGGCGCAGACACAGCACGGTTTCTGCGTCCCGCTCCTGGGCACTCACGATGGTATAGGCGATGCGGGTCAGGTTTACTTTGCCGGCCTGGTCCTGGAGCCCCGTTAACGTTACCTTGATATCGTCCCCGCTGCGAAACGCCGTCAGGCCTCTGATACGAACCTGGAGTCCGCAAACGGAAATGTCGCGCGTGGTTCCGCTGCTCTTGATGTTGCCGCGCTGCAGGCTGACAGCACAGGCGTATTGCAGGCGCGGATGCGTGCGCTTGCGGAAGTAACCCAGAGGCAGCAGTTCCGGGTTGTCGGGCGTAGCGGCGACTTCGCCCTCATCCGTTGCGCCGCCCGCCTGGTTCAGGGCGGCGCGCTCCAGGGCCGCCGCGCGGGCGCGCTCGCGGCGGCGCTGCTCGATTTCCTGCTGCCTGCGCCTGGCTTCGTCGCGGGCATCCTGCTGCGCCTGGATGGTATGCGCGCCACCGACAATGGCTTCAAAAGTACCGACGGTGTAAACGCCGTTATTTTCCTGCAGCCCCTGTTCGAACATCTGAAACGACACATCGTCGAGGTAGTGGATGCGATCGTTGAAGGCATAGGGACGGCATGCGCCGGCCACCCGCCCGCGCATGTCAATAGTCTGAAAGCAGGGCCGTGTGAGGCGCGATTCCTCCAGTCGCTGCAGAAACCGGCCGGTATCGGAGCCGCCAACCACGACCTCTGTGATCAGCTCCTTCGCGTCCGAGCTGGCGCTTGCGCGTCGAAAATGTTTGACAACGATTTCGCCCATGGTCCCTTGGATGCCGCCACCCCTCTGACGCCAATGCTCTTTGTTTCAATGGCTTACCGAGGTGTCAGCCGATATGCTGACGGTCTGGGCTAAATATCGGCAAGATTGCCGTTTTTCTCCAGCCAGCCGCGGCGATCCGCGGCACGGCTCTTGGCGAGCAGCAGATCGAGCGTCTGCTGACTGTCATCACCCGGCTCGACCGTGAGTTGAACCAGTCGGCGGGTGTCCGGATCGATGGTCGTTTCGCGCAATTGTATCGGGTTCATTTCCCCCAGCCCCTTGAAGCGCTGGACGTTCACCTTGCCCTTGATATCTTCCGCGGCGATGCGGTCCATGACGCCCTGCCGCTCGGCGTCGTCCAGCGCGTAGAACACCTGTTTGCCGACATCGACACGGTACAGCGGCGGCATCGCGGCATAGACATGCCCCGCCTCCACCAGGGCGCGAAAATGGCGCAGGAACAGGGCACAAAGCAGAGTGGCGATATGCGCCCCGTCAGAGTCGGCGTCGGCGAGGATGCAGATTTTGCCGTAACGCAGATCCTTGAGATCGTTCGAACCGGGCTCCACTCCGATCGCCAGCGCAATATCGTGCACCGCCTGGGAAGCCAGCACCTCGGCCGGGTCGACTTCCCAGGTATTGAGGATCTTGCCGCGCAAGGGCATCACGGCCTGGTATTCACGGTCACGGGCCTGCTTGGCCGAACCGCCGGCGGAATCGCCCTCCACCAGGAACAGCTCCGAACGTTGCAGGTCGTTGCTGCTGCAATCGGCCAGCTTGCCAGGCAGCGCCGGTCCGCTGGTCACTTTCTTGCGCACCACCTTCTTGCCTGCGCGGTGACGGCTTTGCGCATGCTGGATCGCCAGCTGGGCGATCTGCTCTCCTGTCTCGGTGTGCTGGTTCAACCACAGGCTGAAGGCATCCTTGACAACGCCGGAAACGAAGGTGGCGCATTCGCGTGACGACAGACGCTCCTTGGTCTGGCCGGAAAACTGCGGATCGGCCAGTTTGACCGACAGAATATAGGCGCAACGCTCCCATACATCGTCGGGCGCGAGCTTGATACCGCGCGGCAGCAGATTGCGGAATTCGCAGAATTCGCGAATCGCCTCGGTCAGGCCGGTACGCAGCCCGTTCACATGCGTTCCGCCCTGCGCGGTGGGAATCAGGTTGACATAGCTCTCGGTCGCCAGCTCGCCTGCCTCCGGCAGCCACACCAGGGCCCATTCCGCGGCCTCGGCGTTACCCTCGAGACTTCCGGTGAACGGTTCGGGCGGTATGCACGCGGCATTGTCCAGCGCATCGAGCAGGTAGTCGCGCAGCCCGCCCTGGTACTGCCAGGACTCCTGCTCGCCGCTCTTTTCGTCGTTCAGCGTGACGCTGAGACCGGGACACAAGACCGCCTTGGCACGCAGCACGTGTTTCAACGTAGGCAGTGAGAACTTGACGGAATCGAAAAACTGCGGGTCCGGCCAGAAGCGAACGGTGGTGCCGGTGTTCTGTTTGCCGACCTTGCCGACTTCATCCAGTCCGGCAACCTTGTCGCCGTTCTTGAACGCCAGGTTGTATTCCTTGCCGCCGCGCCGCACCCACACTTCCAGGTGTTTCGACAACGCATTCACGACCGAAACACCAACCCCGTGCAGCCCACCCGAGAACCGGTAGTTGTTGTCCGAAAATTTCCCGCCCGCGTGCAGGCGCGTGAGTATTACCTCGACGCCCGACAATCCCTCCTCGGGATGAATGTCCACCGGCATGCCGCGCCCGTTGTCACTGACCTGCAGGGAACCGTCCTTAAACAGGCTGACCTCGATCCTGGTGGCATAGCCGGCCAGCGCTTCGTCGACACTGTTGTCGATCACTTCCTGCGCAAGGTGATTGGGACGGGTGGTGTCGGTGTACATGCCGGGGCGCTTGCGCACCGGATCAAGGCCGCTCAGGACTTCAATCGAAGCGGCATCGTATTTACTGGCCATCGCTGTCAGGGGTCGTATAGGGAACCGGCTGCGTATGCTACCGAAAGCCAGGCCGCGGTTCTATTCGTTGCTTCAGAAATTACGCCGCTGGCGTGCTTTCAACCGGTCGACGAGTTGCTGCTCCCGGTCGTAGCCCGGCAGTGGACAGAGCAAACCATCCATCAGCACCGCGCGGAACCGGTCCTGGCCTACCGGGCGGATGCGGCGCCACTGGGGGCGCTGCAGTGGCTGAAATTCGCCGCCGCTGCCGTAGGCATAGCGCTGATACTCCTTCTTCGCACAGCGTATACCCTCGTAGAACACGTTATCCACGCCCGCTTCGGAGCGCAGAATGCCCGTATAGCGGACCACACGGTCATCGCCGACATCCAGCGACGTCGAATCGACCCACAGCGTAAAGGGAAAATCGTGCAGCGACAGCGGTATTTCGATCAGGTCATCGGTACGCGGGTAGGCCGGTAATACCACATCCTGCTCCTGCCACTTCGGGCCTTCCTTGAACTTCGCCCAGCCGTCTTCGCCGTACACATCCTCATCGAAAGCGCGCGCCACTGGCCCGCTCGCCAGCAGGAGCAGGGTTAAGACACGCAGCAGCAAGCGCCGCACCAGCATGGACGTCACAACCATGCGACACAGTGTAACGGCTCGCAGCCCGTCTATGAAGCCGTGGTTTCACGTCGCGGATCGAAGCTGAACTGCTCGGCCATGCGCCGGTACAGCTCCCGGGCGTCGGCATCGCTGGCGGGCGGGGTCATCATACGCAGCTCCACATAGTGGTCGCCGCTCGGCTTTCCGGGCAGACCACGGCCCTTCAGGCGCAGTTTCTGCCCCGACTGCGCGCCGGCCGGAACCGACACTTCGACCGTACCACCGAGTGTCGCTACCGGGATGCGGGCACCAAGCGCAGCCTCCCAGGGCGTTACCGGCACAACAGCGTAGATGTCGCGCCCCTCGGCTCGGAAACGACGCTGCGGCTCGAACTCGACCTCCAAATACAGGTCGCCAGCCGAACCGCCGCCCGGACCCCGCGCGCCCTGCCCGCTCAGACGAATCCGCTGGCCGGCAACGACGCCCTTCGGGATGCTCACATTCAGGGTCCGCTGTTTGAGTGCAACCTGCCCGCGCGCGTCGAGCTCCGGCATCTGCAGGCGCACGCTGCGAGTACCGCCACGGTAGGCATCCTCGAGCGAAATCAGGATCTTGGCATGGTGGTCTTCACCCCTGGCACGGAACCCGCCGTGCGCCGCGCCAGCCTGCTCCGCGGCGGAGAAGGGACCGGCGCCGCCGAACAGCGACTCGAAAAAGTCGCTGAAACCGGCCCCGCCCGGGCCGCCGCGGAACTCGAAGCCGGCGTCCCAGTCGGGAGGCGGACGGAACTCCTGGCCGGCTCGCCACTGGTCGCCAAACTGATCGTAGGCCGCCCGTTTCTCGGGGTCCTTCAGCACCTCGTAAGCTTCACCGACCTCCTTGAAGCGCGCTTCCGCATCCGCCGCCTTGCTGACATCCGGATGGTACCTGCGCGCGAGTTTCCGGTAAGCACGCTTGATATCGTCCTGGCCTGCGTCACGGGACACACCCAGAACCCGGTAATAGTCTTTGAACTGCATAACTTCGACCCGTCTGCACGGTCAGATTGGGGCGCTGCAACACGCAGGCACGACGTTTCCACCAGCGTTATTTCAGGCTTCGACCTGGATGCGCTTCGGTTGCAGCCGCTGCTGTTTGGGAATGACGATTTCGAGCACCCCGTGCCGGGATGTCGCGCTGATCGCCTCTGCATCGGCGCCATCGGGCAAACTGAACCGCCGCAGAAAGCTGCCGCTCACCCGTTCCGTGCGCCTGACACTCTGCCGCTGCGCCCCGTTTTCGCGCCTGCGCTCGCCCTTTACGGACAGCACGCCGTCTTTCATGCTGACCTCGATTGCCGCCGGGTCGACCCCGGGAACGTCCGCATGAATGACATAGCGGGTGTCTTCCTCACAAATATCGGCCGCCGGCACCCAGTCACTGGCGGGCGCGGCTTGCCGCTGTGCGCGGCGCACTCCCGCCCTGCTCGCAACTAACCGATCGATGTCCTGCAAGCGGTGCAGCAGGTTCCAGGGTTCATAACGCATGACAGACATTGCCTACCTCCGTAAGTCCTGACGCCGGAGCACCGCCGGGTGCCCCGCTGATAGCACTTAAATGGGAACAGGATTACGGTTTTTCAACGCCGTGTGGCAGAACCGGTCGGTGCGGAAGATCGGTAAGGGGTCGCGCGGGTCGTACGCAGGGTGGCTGATGCGCTCGCCCGGTCAGTCGAGGTCGCCGAGCAGCGAGCGGCGGATGTTCTCCGGCAGCGGTTCCAGTTGCTGGGTGTACGCACTGTGCGTGATACCGGCGCCCACCGCAGCGCCGTTGCGGGCCGCCTCCACCATGGCCGGCGTCAACTCGAAACGCAGGAAATGCACCGACGAGGTCTTTTCCTCGTTCTCCCGCTCCAGATCCTCGTCGGCAGTGGCAAACACCGGCTCAAATCCGTCGATGCGCACCCACACGTCATTCTCGATACCCTTGAGCTCGACCAGCTTGTCGCGCCGCTGTTGCTCGTCGGGCACCTCGATCATGAAGGTCGCCTTCCAGTTGCTGCCGTCCGGTATCAGCGGGTTGTACGCATCCAGTTCTTCCTGGATCCCTTGTGGCTCGAAAATGCGCTCGGCGCGCAGCATCTCCTGGATCTGATATTGCATGGTCAGCCGGTCTTCGAAGTAAAGCGCGGCAATGGGGCCCAGCGGCACACGACGATTTTT
This sequence comes from uncultured Gammaproteobacteria bacterium, assembly GCA_965364565.1. Taxonomy (GTDB): domain Bacteria; phylum Pseudomonadota; class Gammaproteobacteria; order DSM-19610; family DSM-19610; genus Thiogranum. The sequence goes on from CBDTYI010000002.1 coordinate 27,786, forward strand.
CTTGTGTTCCATGACCTGGGCACGGAACGCGCCGCGCGCTTCGGCATACTGCTCCAGGGAGTACAGATCACCACGCGTCAACTTATCCATCATTACCTAACCTCAGATTCCGTACGCCATCCGCAGCAGCTTGAGTGGGTGTTCCGGCTGACTGCCGTTGTCCAGACCGTTCTCGATCTGGTGGCCAGCCATCGGGCAGTCGCTGCAGTAATGATCGGCATTGGCTTTTTGCACCCGATTAACCACCGGCTTGCAGACCTTCATCGAAGTTTCATGGAACTCTTTCTTCACAGCATAAGTACCGTCGTGGCCGGAGCAGCGCTCGATCGCCTCTACCCGTGTGTCGGGGACCAGCTGTAACAGCTCCCGGGTTTTCATGCCGATGTTCTGCACCCGCAGATGACAGGCCACATGATAGGCAATGCTGCCGAGCGCATTCTTGAAATCGGTTTTCAGCTGGCCGTGCTTGTGCCGCAACACCAGATACTCGAAGGGGTCGTATATGTTGTCGCGCACTTTTGCAACGGCCTCGTCATCGGGAAACATCAGCGGCAGCTCCTGTTTGAACATCAGCACACAGGATGGCACCGGCGCCACGATATCCCAGCCCTTGTCGACCAGTTCCGCCAGTTGCGGGACGTTGACTTCCTTGGCCCTGGCCACCGCCTGCAGATCGCCAAGTTCCAGCTTCGGCATGCCACAGCAGCGGCGCGTATCGGCGAGGCGAACGGGAATATCGTTGTGCTCGAACACCGCGATCAGATCTTCGCCAAGATCGGGCTCGTTGTAGTTACCGTAACAGGTCGCGAACAACGCCACCTTGCCGCGCGTGGGACCCGCCTGGGACGCTGCTTCGGCATCCTGATTACGCGTCACGTCCAGTCGGCGGCGCAGCGTGTCACTGTGGTAGTCGGGGAGATGGGCATCGGGATGCACTTCGAGCAGTTCCTCCAGCACCCGGCGGCCTGCCCTGTTGCGATTCACCGCGTTGACCACGGACGATACCACCGGAATGCCGGCCAGGGTTCCAACCAGATCGGTGGACGTCAGAATCCGGTCGCGCGTGCGCGTCTTGCCCTGGCTGTGCTTGACCGCTTTGGCGCGCAGCATCAGGTGCGGGAAATCGACATTCCACTCGTGGGGCGGCACGTAGGGGCACTTGGTCATGTAACACATGTCGCACAGGTAGCAGTGGTCCACCACCTCCCAGTACACGCGCCGGCTCACGCCGTCGAGCTCCGTGGTCTCGGACTCGTCAATGGCGTCGAACAGGGTTGGAAATGCATTGCACAGACTGAAGCAGCGGCGGCAGCCGTGACATATGTCAAATACCCGTTCCAGCTCCAGCATCAGCGAGCCTTCGTCATAAAAATCCGGGTTGCGCCAGTCAATGGGATGGCGGGTAGGCGCCTCCAGACTGCCTTCACGAACCGACATCGAGTGGGTACTCCTGGTATAGGGAACAGCGTTGCAGTTAGGATCGTGAGCCCGGTTGGTCCGGGCTCACGTCGCGGTTATTGCGGCTCAGCCTTCCAGGGTGTCCAGCGCTTTCTGGAAACGGTTGGCGTGCGAGCGCTCTGCCTTGGCCAGTGTTTCGAACCAGTCAGAGATTTCATCGAAGCCCTCGTCGCGTGCCGACTTGGCCATACCCGGGTACATGTCGGTGTACTCATGAGTTTCCCCGGCGATGGCCGCTTTGAGGTTCTCGGCAGTACCGCCAATCGGCAGGCCGGTAGCCGGATCCCCGACGGCTTCGAGGTACTCCAGGTGACCGTGCGCGTGACCGGTCTCGCCTTCGGCGGTCGAACGGAACACCGCCGCGACATCATTGTAGCCCTCGACGTCCGCCTTGGCGGCGAAATACAGATAGCGGCGGTTAGCCTGGGATTCCCCGGCAAATGCCGCTTTGAGATTCTCTTCGGTCTTACTTCCTTTCAGATCCATGACTGTTTCCTCCCGTTTGGGTCTGCAAAAACGTGCTCTAAATAATTTAGACTCAGTCTAAACTGGGCCACAAATCTAGCCCACTCGCGGACAGCTGTCAATCCCGATCGCCCCCTGTGAAGACGCGCGCGTGAGTCCGGCAGCGAACGTGGTTTTGAAACCACACGGAGCCCCTCAAGGGAGTCGAAATCAGCCGGCTTGCATTCGGCTTGGCAGCGACTATGCTTGCCTGGTATGCGCATTGTCGCAAACAAACCACCGGTGCCACTCAAAGACTTACCCGCGCAATCTGGTCTATAATATTAGCCAGGGGATTTTTCCGGACAACGCGAGCTACCGAAGTGTGGCAAGAATGTTGTAGTTTGGGAGATTAGCGCGGGGGAAACAATGAAAGGGCTAATCAGTTTTGGCGTCGCAGTGCTGCTTGGCGTCGCGACAGGAGTCCAGGGGGCGCAGGTCTACACGCCACCGTCGGCAGGCGAACTCACCAGCAACGGCCCGAGCAACACCCAGATCGCTGCGACGTACTGGCCGAGCAACACCCTGTATGTCCAGGATGGAACCGGACGCAACCAGGTTGCGCTGCACGCTGACAAAGACGTTTCCCAGCTGGACATCGCCGACATCGCCGGAAAACAGTCTGAGTTGGCGGCGCTGAATATCGTGCGCCTGGACTCGCTTGGCGATCCCCTGATTGCCGAAAGCCTCGGTAAGCTGACCTTCGGCGCCCCGTCCAATCCGGGTCCCGGTAAGCAGGTGATGGGCATCGCCTGGCTGATTGCCATCGGACTGATAGGCATGGCCACCGTCGGGCGGCGCAAGAAACTCTGAGCTTCAGTACCCCTTGATACCGTTGACCCGGGGGCACACCCTCGGTAACGTTACCGCCCCGTTTCACGCAGCACTGGGTACTATCGTGACCAAGCGACAGAAAAAGCCGGCCGATTTCGAAACCGCCCTGGCGGAACTCGAGGCCCTGGTGGAAAAGATGGAACAGGGTGACCTGAGTCTGGATGAGTCGCTCAAGCAGTTCGAGCGCGGTGTTCAGCTGACCCGTTCCTGCCAGCAGGCGTTGCAGGAAGCCGAACAGAAGGTACAGATTCTGCTTGAAAGAGGCGGCGAGCAGACGCTTGAGCCACTGGAAAGTGACGACCAGCCGTCCTGAGTTCAGGCGCTTCTCCAGCGATTGTCAGCTGCGCGTCGAGGCGGTGCTGAACCGGTTTCTTCCCTCGGAACAGACTCATCCGGCCGCGCTGCATGGCGCCATGCGCTACAGCATACTGGGAGGCGGAAAACGGGTGCGTCCGCTGCTGGTGTACGCCGCCGGCCAGGCGCTCGGTGCCGATGCCGCGCCGCTCGATGTGGCGGCCTGCGCGGTGGAATGCATTCATGCCTATTCGCTGGTGCACGACGATCTGCCCGCGATGGACGACGACGCGCTGCGGCGCGGCAAACCGACCTGCCACAAGGCGTTTGGCGAAGCCACCGCCATCCTCGCCGGTGACGCGCTGCAGGCACTGGCGTTCCAGGTGCTCGCCCATGCCCACATGGGGAAACTCCCCGCCCAGCAGAGGTTGCGGATGATAGAGCTGCTGGCGCAGGCCGCGGGATCACGCGGCATGGTGGGCGGACAGGCGCTGGATCTGGCCGCCATTGGCACTGATCTCGATATCGCCCAGCTGGAAGACATGCATGTCCACAAGACCGGCGCCCTGATCCGCGCCTCGGTGTTGCTGGGTGCATACTGCACGCAAGACCTGCCGGACGCGGCGCACAGCGCACTTGACCACTACGGCAAATACATCGGTCTGGCGTTCCAGATACAGGACGACATTCTCGACGTAACCGGCAGCACCGAGGAATTGGGCAAACAGGCGGGCTCTGACCGGGCGCTCAACAAGCCCACCTATCCAGCACTGCTCGGGCTCAACGGTGCCCGGCAGCGCGCCAGCGAGCTCCATCAGGCCGCGCTCGAGTGCGTCGCCGGACTGGATCAACGCGCGGATCCGCTGCGCTGGCTGTCGGAGTATATCGTCGCGCGGAGCGCCTGAACCAGCCGTGCAGCTTGCCTCGCGGGGGCCGAGCGCTGATAATAAAAAGCCTCCCAGTGACCGTTCCCCGATGACGACCCACACCCATTTTCCGCTGCTGGAACGCATTGATTCTCCTGCCGACCTGCGTCACCTGCCGGTCGCGCAACTTGCCGTGCTGGCGGCCGAAGCGCGCCGCTTCCTGATTGAGTCGGTGGCGGAAACCGGTGGTCACCTGGCCGCCAATCTGGGCACCATCGAACTCACCATTGCACTGCACCACGTGTTCAACACACCCGACGATCGCCTGGTCTGGGACGTCGGCCACCAGAGCTATCTGCACAAGATCCTGACAGGTCGACGCCGGCGCATGGACAGCCTGCGCCAGAAAGACGGACTGGCGGGCTTCCCTAAACGCGCGGAAAGCCCCTACGACAACTTCGGCGTCGGCCACTCGAGCACCTCCATCAGCGCCGGGCTCGGAATGGCCATTGCGGCCGCCCGGGCCGGCAGCAACCGCCGGGTGGTGGCCGTCATCGGCGACGGGGCAATGACCGCAGGGCAGGCCTTCGAGGCAATGAACCATGCCGGGACGCTGGACGCCAATCTGCTGGTGGTGCTGAACGACAACGACATGTCGATTTCACCGAACGTCGGCGGCCTGTCCAATTACCTGGCGCGCGTGCTGTCCGGTCGCACTTACGCCACCGTGCGTGCCGGCAGCAAGAAAGTACTCGCCAACATGCCGACGGTGTGGGAACTGGCCCGGCGCGCCGAAGAGCACATGAAAGGCATGGTAGTGCCCGGTACCCTGTTCGAAGAGCTGGGTTTCAACTACATAGGCCCCATCGACGGTCATGACCTCGACGCAGTGGTGAAAACCCTGCGCAATCTGCGCGCCCTGAAGGGGCCACAGCTGCTGCACGTGGTTACCCAGAAAGGCAAAGGATACCGCCCAGCGGAAAAGAATCCCTGCAAGTTCCATGGGGTAGGCAAATTTGACCCGCAGACCGGTGATGCCGGTGCACCCGGCACTGACAGCAGGACCTACACTCAGGTGTTCGGCGACTGGATCTGCGACATGGCGGCGCAGGATGACAGGCTGGTCGCCATCACTCCGGCGATGCGCGAAGGTTCGGGCTTGGTAGAATTTTCGGAACGTTTCGCGGCGCGTTATTTCGACGTCGGCATCGCCGAACAGCACAGCGTGACGCTGGCCGCCGGGATGGCCTGCGACGGCCTCAAGCCGGTGGTCGCCATCTACTCGACCTTCCTGCAACGCGCCTACGACCAGCTGATCCACGACGTGGCACTGCAAAACCTGCCGATCCTGTTCGCCATCGACCGCGGCGGCCTGGTCGGTGCCGATGGCCCCACACACGCCGGCAGTTTCGATCTCAGCTACCTGCGCTGCATCCCCAACATGACCCTGATGGCCCCGGCCGACGAGGACGAGTGCCGCAAGATGCTCTCCACCGGCTACCGCCTGGAGGGGCCGGCCGCGGTCCGCTACCCGCGCGGCAGTGGACCGGGCGCTGCAGTCGATGCCGGCCTCGAACCGCTTCCGGTCGGCAAAGCCAAGCTGTGCCGGGAAGGACGCGACGTCGCCCTGCTGGTGTTCGGAAGCCCGCTGGCCGCGGCCCTCGAAGCCGCCGAACGACTCAACGCCAGCGTTGTGAATATGCGCTTTATCAAGCCTCTGGACGCGGAATGCGTGACCCGGGTGGCGGCAACCCACAGCTTGCTGGTCACTATCGAGGACAACGCAGTGGCCGGCGGGGCCGGCTGTGCAGTGGCGGAACTGCTGACCGGCCAGGGACAACGGGCAGCGTTGCTGATGCTGGGTATTCCGGACCGCTTCATCGAGCACGCCACACGCGAGCAGCAGCTGGCGGAATGCGGGTTGGACGCCGATGGCATTTACCACCGCGTTCAAAGGGAATTAGCCGGTAGAATTGCATCGCTTCGCGCGGTCGATTAATATTTGACTCTTTCAGTCAGGAATTAATGTGGCCGCACGCTACACGCTGAAGATTCTTGCTGACTTCGCTTCGGCGCACACTTTGCGGAACTATCCGGGAGCCTGCGCGCGCATGCACGGGCACAACTGGAAAGTCGAGGTGGAAGTGGTCGCCGAGCAGCTCGACGACGTCGGCATGGGGCTGGATTTCAAGGTCATCAAACAGGCGGCCCGTGGCATCGCAGCGCGTCTCGACCACCGCTACCTGAATGACCTCGAACCCTTCAGCCGGATCAACCCGACAGCCGAGAACATTGCAGCGTACTTCCACACGGAACTTTCCGCGCAATTGAACAGTCCCGAGATCAGGGTCCACGCTGTCACCCTGTGGGAAACCGAACGCGCCTGTGTGCGTTACGTCGAGGATGAATCATGACCAAGCAGCAAGCGGCTGCCAGCCGACTCGGAAAATCCATCGCGGACGTACAGAACAGCGCCGACACGCGTCGCATTGCCATCGACAAGGTAGGCATTAAGGATATCCGTCACCCGATACGGGTCAAGGACCGTACCGAGGGCGAACAGCACACGATCGCCTGTTTCAACATGTATGTTAACCTGCCGCACAACTTCAAGGGCACGCACATGTCCCGCTTCGTGGAGATCCTGAATCTCCACGAACGCGAAATCAGTGTGGAATCGTTCAGGCTCATGCTGAGCGAAATGACGGAGCGGCTGGAGGCGGAAGCCGGCCACATCGAAATGAGTTTCCCCTATTTCATCAATAAGACCGCACCGGTCTCCGGGGTCCAGAGTCTGCTGGATTACCAGGTGTCCTTCATTGGGGAGATCCGCGCCGATACACCGCAAATGAAAATCAAGGTGGTGGTCCCGGTCACCAGTCTGTGCCCGTGTTCGAAGAAAATCTCCGAGCGCGGCGCGCACAATCAGCGCTCCCACGTTACCGTGACCGCGGCCACCACGGACTTCATCTGGATCGAAGAACTGATCGACCTGGTCGAGGAACAGGCATCCTGCGAACTCTACGGCCTGCTCAAGCGGCCAGACGAGAAATACGTCACCGAGCGCGCCTACGACAATCCCAAATTCGTCGAGGATATGGTACGCGACATCGCCGCCAGGCTGAATCAGGACGAGCGCATCTCCGCCTACACGGTCGAGTCGGAGAACTTCGAGTCCATCCACAATCACTCGGCTTACGCCCTGATCGAACGCGACAAAGAGCAGGACCCGATCGAGACCGCCTGAGCCCTGTGCGGGGCACCCAGGCGCAGAATGACGCCGCGACGGGCCGGTGGTGACTCCAGCGGCGGGGGGACGCCGGTTGCGGATCAATACCGGCGTCGCAGGATCAGCCGGTTGCCCTGGTTGCTGATTTCCAGCTGCCCCATGAAAGACATGCCCAGCAGCACCTCATCCGGCTGCGCACCCTCCATGACCAGCGCTTCCACGTTGCGGCGCTCGATAGCACCGACCCTGACGACGTCCAGGCTCACCTTGTAGGCACGGATCACGTCCGATGCCGTGGTCGCAAACGTCGAGTTTCCTTCCATCAGATAATCGATCCCCAGTCGTCGCGCCTGCGCCGCATTCATGGCGATGGCACTGGCACCGGTATCCACCAGAAAGTTGACCGTCAGTCCGTTGATACTGCCGACGGTGCGGTACATGCCACGCGTATCACGATAGATGTGATGCTCCTGCGCCGCCGGCTGCGCCGGGGCCGCCGCCCGGCTGCGCCCGTCCAGGCGCCGTTCCAGGATCCTGCCCTGATATTCGAACACCGCGCCGGCGCTGTCGGCCGCTACCGCGGTGACGCCCTCCGGACTGGTTTCGCCCACCTTCAGCAGGTGCCGGACACCGTCGATCACCACCACTACGCGGTCCTTGAACAACGCCACGACGTGCAGATCCTGCATCGCACGACCGGCCGGCGAAACCAGGCACACCAGCAACCCGGCGATCAGCATCACGGCGCGCCCTCTGCCAACCCCCGCCGGCCTCATGGCGCAACCCTGACAAGCGCAAACAGCACCACAGCCGCGAGACCTCCGGCAAGCAGATCGTCCAGCATAATGCCCAGCCCCCCCTTACAGTGACGGTCCACCCAGGCTATCGGCCACGGCTTCCAGATATCAAAAAGGCGGAACAGTCCGAACCCGGCCAGTATCCACAGCCAGGACTGAGGCGCCGCAATCATGGTCACGAGGAAACCGGCAAACTCGTCCCACACGATGCCCGGGTGGTCGTGCACCCCAAGCTGGTCCGCGGCACGCTGGCAGAGCCAGACGCCGGCGACGCAAACGGTCATCACCAGCAGCAGGTAAACGCCCTGCGAGAACTGGTTGAGCGCCAGGTACAGGGGGATGGCGGCCAGGGTGCCGACAGTGCCGGGCGCGCGCGGCGCCAGACCGGCGCCGAAACCGAAGGCAAGCAACAGTACCGGGCTGCGGAACACCTGCCGCGGCGTCACAGCGGCTGTGCGGCTGTCAGCCAAAATGGTCGAAGCCGCGCTGGTGCGGCTGGTAGCCGGACCCGTCGTCGTGGCGGCAGCGGACGCCGGGCTCGGACTCAGTTACCCCCACCTCGGACACCGTTAGCCCGCAGTCCCGTGCAACAGTCTGCAGCGCAGCGACTTTCGTCGGCTCGACACTGAAACACAGCTCGTAATCGTCCCCGCCCGTCAGCTGGCTGACCAACAGCTCGTCGGCCGGTTGCGCTTCGAGGCGGCTGGATCTTGGCAGACGATCCACCCACAGTGTCGCTCCGCAGTCACTGGCCTTGAGCACGTGTCCAAGGTCGGCGAGCAGACCATCCGACACGTCGATGGCCGCAGACGCAATGCCCTTCAACGCCGCACCGAACGCCACGCGCGGTTCCGGGCGGTTCAGCCGCTGCAACAGCAATGGATCTGCGGCCACACCACCTTGCAGCTGTTTGAGGGCACAGGCCGCATCACCCAGGGTTCCGGTGACATAGAGCATCTGCCCGGCGCGCGCGCCGTCACGTCGCAGCGCCCGGCCACACTGCACCAGCCCGTGCACCTGCACCGTCACCGACAGGGGGCCGCGTGTGGTATCGCCGCCCACGAGTTGCACCGCGTAACGGTCCGCCAGAGAAAAGAAACCGTCTGCAAAAGCCCGCAACCACGACGGGTCAGCCTCGGGCACGGTCAGGGACAGGGTCGCCCACGCCGGCTCGGCGCCCATTGCCGCCAGGTCGCTCAGGTTCACGGCCAGGGATACCTGGATCTCCATTTCCTGATCCCGGAATCGTTCGGTCAGTACGGACATTACCGGGGAAATTC
>CBDTYI010000003.1:0-36113 GCA_965364565.1 uncultured Gammaproteobacteria bacterium
GGGCCTGGCTGACCTGACCGGAGCTGACCCGGGTACGCGATCCGCCCTGGCGCTGAATGTCCAGATAATTTACCTTGAACACCTGGGAACGCATGCGCGCCGGGTATACCTGATACACGCCGTGACTGTAGCGGTATTCATAGCCGTACACGTCACGCACCGTTGCCATTACGTCCTCGGTGGTGACGTTCTTCAAGTCCAGTGTGAGTGTGCCGGTTACTTCCGGATGGACCACCATGTTGTCCGACGTGCCGTCCACCAGGCTCATGAAGAACTGCCGCGCCGGTGCCTCGTTCACCGATACGTCAAAAGTCGGTACGCGCGGCTTGAGTCTGCTGAGCGTCGCCGCCGCCGGCGGCAGCAGCGCCTGCTGGACCTCGGGTGGCGGTTGCGCTGCCGCCGGGTAGGCGCCCGGCTGTGCAGATTCCAGCGCCTGCTGGATGGACGGCATGGTCGGAGTTTCCTTCTCCGGCAGTGTCTGACACGCGCTCAACAACAACGCTGCTGCGAACCCATGCATGATTTTGAAGCGAGACTTCCTGTTCACGGCCTTACCTTCACTGTTTGTGGCAGCAAATGCAGCGTTAACCTGCGCCCGCCATTGTCCAACAACACCTGCGAATCGCGGATGCGCACGACCCGTGCAGAGCCGATGCGATCCCCTTCCTTGACCCGCGTGCCATTTATGACCGCAATGCGGCGGTCCGACGCAAAAAGAATCGATTGCAGGTTCCAGCCGCCGCTGTCGGTGCCTTTCGCGGTGCCGAAATAGGCGGCGGGATCGGTGGGTCGGGTGGGGTCGGTGAACCCAAAGGCGTTACCGAGCGCGGCCAGACCGCAGATCAGCAGTGGCGCAACAAGTCCCTTAGCCATCCTGAGCTCCCAGGGTGTAGAGTTGCAGCCGGGAGACCGCGCGCGGGTAATCGTTGACCCGGAAATCCACCATCTGCCAGAAGAATTTCCAGGGCATGGATTCGAGGGCTTCGAGGTAGCGCATCAGGTCCAGGTAGCTGCCCTCCAGTACCAGATCGAGCTGGTAGCGACCGAGCTTGCCGGCCTGATCTGCGTTTCCCGTCACTTCCTTCAGAGGTTCCGCGCTGGCCCGCAGCGAGGTGATTTTAAGGCCGCGGTGGCGAGTGAGTACCTGCTCGAGCAGCTCCGCCGCCTGGGCGGGTTCGACCAGGGCACCAAGCTGATCAACCAGACGTGCATCGAGTGCCGCCAGTTCGGCCGCCATAGTATCGCGGCTCCGATACCGGGCGGCCAGCGTATCCTCATCGGTCTTGTAGCTGAGCAGCATGGCCTGCTGGCGCAGCGCGCCCAGTTTCATTTCCAGTTCTGAGATACGCTCCTCGGTCACCTGCTGAGCCTTGAGCGTCGGCTGGAGTCCTAACGAGTCCACGCTGAGAAACAGGACGGCGACGGTCGCAGCCAGCAGCAGTACCCGCTCGCGCAGTTCCAGCGCGTCGATTCGATCGATCCAGTACTGTACCTTCAGCGCCGCCCTTGCCACGCTGTGTCATCCTTGTGGTTGCGTAATACGAACTGGATTTCCGGTTGTGCGGATTCGGCGCGGTTCATTGCCACCGTCTCAAAGGCGGTCGCTGACAGATCACGTCGTTTTGCCAGGCCCTGCAAATAAACCGGTACCAGCTTCTCCTCCAGGGCGGTGCCACGTACTTCTATTTCGCCCTGGGCATTGATCGTTACGCCGTCCAGCCACAGGCCCGGCAGGTGCTGTTCAGCCAGTATCCTGAAATGACTGGAAAACCCGTTCTGGTGCTGTAGCACCAGCTGATCGAACTGGGCCAACAGCGCTTTGCGTTGCTCGATACTGGAGCTGAGTTGTTCGATCTCCGCGTCTACGACCTTGGTATCGGGCGTATGCTGTGCCTCTTCCAGGCTGTCGATCTGAGCCTGCATATGCGCGTGCTGCTGCTGCAGGGCGGCAGCCGAATCCTGCATGGCTGCCAGAGTCCAGCGGGTATGACCCAGGATGGCGAGCAGCAGAACGAGCACCACAGCGACCATCTGCGCCAGCGTAACCGCGGAGAACACCTTGTGTTGTCTGCGGAAAACCGGTTGATAGAGGTTTATCTGTTGATGCATGTCTCTGCCACGTCAGTGCTGGTCAGGGGTGTATCCACGCCCGCTGGCACGCCAGGCGCCGCCGCAAGCGTCAATTTTACAGCGCGGGTCACCGGTTCCCGGCACCCGCCTGCCGACCGTCATGTGTGCCTGAATGTGTCTCATCCCGTCCTGTCGCCGATATGTAACCAACTGTTTATATTGAGCTAAAATCCTTGTCTGTCCCAGAACTGGCTGGCTCGTCAGGCGGCAGACGCGAGTCTGCGGGCTGCCACCTGAAGTTCTGCTCACTCTTGGGAAGCAAGATTCAGGCCTGCCCCTAATCTTCTGTTATGCAAAAAAAAGTGGAAGTCGGGTCGGGAGCTGTCGGCGACCCGGAGACGCGCGCTGGGATGGAGGCTACGCCGGTGCGGCGATCAACACCCAGGCTGACTGTTGAGTTGCAGGCTGCCCGTCAGTGATTGCACATCCGGGAATCCGTGACGTTCGAGATAGCTCTGAATGCCCGCGTTGAGTTGCGGGCAGATTAGCGGGTGGTAGAACAACGCAGTGCCAACGCCCACCGCACTGGCACCGGCTAGGAGGAATTCAATGGCGTCTTCGACGCTGGTTACGCCACCCTGTCCGATGATCGGTATCCCGTGTGCTTTGCAGACCTGATAGACCTGGTGCACCTTGAGCAGGGCCATCGGTTTTATGGCCGGGCCCGACAGGCCGCCCTGGTTGTTGCCGATCACGGGTCGGCGACTCTCTATGTCGATGGCCATACCCATCATGGTATTGATAACCGCGAATGCGTCACTGCCTGCGTCGATACAGCGCCGCGCATTTTCCGCGATGTCGGTCTGGTTCGGGGACAGTTTGGTGATGAGTGGTTTCCCGGTGGCCTTACGGCATACCTCGACCACGCGTGCCGACATATCCGGATCGTTGCCGAATGCGACGCCACCTTCCTTGACGTTCGGGCAGGAGATATTGATTTCAATGGCGTCGATGGGCGAATCGTCAAAACGCCGGGTGACTTCGTGGTATTCGTCCACCGTGGATCCCGAAACGTTGGCAATGAAACGGGTCTCCGTGAAATCCAGCTGCGGAAGGATGTGCTGCACGACATAGTCGACGCCCGGATTCTGCAGGCCGATTGCATTGAGCATACCCATCGGTGTTTCGTAAACCCGGTGCGGCCGGTTGCCCAGACGCGGCTGCAGGGTAGTGCCCTTGAGACACACGCCACCGACGTCGCGGTTGGAGAAGCCCTTGACCCGGGTATATTCCTCGCCAAACCCGACGCAACCGGACAACAGCACCAATGGCGAGCTGAACTCGAGCCCGCAGAAGTCGATCGACAAGGGATTGATGGTGCGTGTCATTGGCCCGTATTTGACCTGAAGCGTTAGCGAAAGAAAAGTGTGGCCGCGGTTTTCTGCGATAATGGTGGCCTGATCGAACCCGGCAGGCAGCCATGTTTCACGTTGTGCTCTATCAGCCCGAGATACCGCCGAACACCGGCAACGTGATTCGCCTGTGCGCCAACACCGGCAGCCGGTTGCACCTTATCCGGCCGCTGGGCTTCGAGCTGGAGGATCGGAAACTGCGCCGCGCCGGCCTCGACTATCACGAATGGGCCAGCGTGGCTGTGCACGATTCGCTGCAGGCGTTTACTGACGCTGTACGCCCGCCCCGTATCTGGGCCGTGTCGACTCGCGGCCAGCGGCACTATGCGGACGTCGCTTACCAGGCGGATGATGCGTTCCTGTTCGGGCCCGAGACCCGCGGCCTGCCGGCATCGACACTGCAGCAAGTGGGTCCAGCACAGGTGCTCCGGCTGCCGATGGTGGCCCAAAGCCGCAGCCTCAACCTCTCTAATGCGGTGGCGGTACTGGTCTACGAGGCGTGGCGCCAGCAACATTTTCGCGGCGGTGGATAGCCCGTCCGGATGTCTCGCCCGGTTGCGATGAGGAATGCGGGCTAGGCAATCTCGGGTTTCGGATCGCGACTCAGCAGCGCTTCAACGGCAGCCGCCGGCGCTTCGCCGTCATACAACACGCGTTTGACCTGCTCGGTGATGGGCATGTCGACCTCCTTGAGTCTGGCCAGCCTGTCCAGCTCCTTGGCCGTGTGTAACCCTTCCACCGCCTGGCCAATCTGCTCGACCGCTTCGGCGAGTGGTACGCCGCGTCCGAGCGCCAGCCCGAGGCGACGGTTACGCGACTGGTCATCGGTGCAGGTAAGCACCAGGTCGCCGACCCCGGCGAGCCCCATGAAGGTCTCCGCGCGCCCCCCCAGTCGGGTGCCGAGTCGCATGATTTCGGCCAGGCCGCGCGTGATCAAGGCCGCTCGCGCGTTGGACCCGTAGCCGAGGCCATCCGAGATGCCCGCGGCGATCGCCAGCACGTTTTTTACCGACCCGCCGAGTTCCACGCCAATCACGTCATCGCTGGTGTAGGTGCGAAACTGCGCACAATGAAACAGTTCCGCTACCCGCTGTGCGTAAGCGGTATCGTGCGACGCCACGGTCACCGCGGTGGGCAGGCCGCGGGCGACCTCGGTCGCGAAACTCGGCCCCGACAGTGCTGCGCTCGATGTGTCACCCTGCAGTTCTTCGTCCACCACCTCGTGAAGAAAGCGACCCGAACCGGGCTCCAGACCCTTACTCGCCCAGATAAGGTTGAAGGACGCACCGATTGCATTGCGGGTCTGTTCCAGCACAGCGCGGAACCCGGCGCTGGGAACCGCTATCAGCACGAAATCGGCCCCGGCGAGTGCGCTACCCAGCTCGGCCAGCGGAGCTACCGGGTCGGGAAGCGGGATACCGGGCAGGTAGCGCTGATTGGTTCGCTGCCGGGCCATGGCCGCTATGTGGTCTGCATCGCGATCCCACAGTCTGACCGCGAAGCCGTTTCTCGCCAGCAACATCGCCAGCGCCGTACCCCAGGACCCGGCACCCAGCACGGCGACAATGGCTGAGGGACCTGCGGTCATTCGGTGAGGCTAGTGGGCGCTCTGGGGTGCAGGCGCGGAACTTTCCTGCTTCAATTTCTGCGCATACAGGGCGTCGAAATTAATCGGCGCCAGCAACAGCTGGGGAAATCCGCCCTTGACCACCAGGTCTGAAATTGCCTCTCTGGCGAAAGGAAACAGTGTATTGGGACAGAATGCGCCCAGCATGGAACCTCTTTGCTGCTCATCGAACCCTTTGACCGTAAAGATGCCGGCTTGCTGTATCTCGGCGAGAAAGCCCGTCAAGTCACCCTGTTTGGCGGTAACCGTAACGCTCAGTACCACCTCGTACATGTCAGCCTCGAGCGCATTCACCGCTGAGTTCAGCTGCAAATTCACCTCCGGCTTCCAGTCCTGCATGAACACGGCCGGCGCATTCGGTATCTCGAAGGAAGCGTCCTTCAGGTAGATACGATGGAGTGCGAATTGCGGACCGCTGCCCGTCGCATTCGGGTTGGCTTGTTCTGTCATCTAGGTACCCAGTTAGTACAGTTTCAGGGAATTGCCCGGCACTTCATTGGCGAGCCGGATTATTGTTTTTTGTTCAACGGCAGGTTGGCGTTCTGCCATGCCATGATGCCGCCGCCCAGATTGTACACGGTTTCGAAACCGTTTTTTTTCAGAATGCTGCCGGCGCCGCCCGAGCGGCTGCCCGAGCGGCAATAGGCGATCACCGGCCGGCTCTTGAGTTTCTCGAGTTCGGCGACCCGCTGGGGGAGCTGCTTCAAAGGGATATGGACCGCTTCGGGTATGTGGCCGGCACGGTATTCGCCTTCGTCGCGTATATCGAGGAACACGGCGTCCTGGCGATTGCTGAGCTGGGTGGCCTCCAGCGGTCCGACAGAGCGCATACCGCTGAGGCGGCGGCTGATTTCGGTGCCGATCAACAGGCCCAGGGTGGTAAAAAAGGCCAGGAAAAGGATCGGGTGGTTGCCGACAAACTCGATGACGCGGGCAAGGTCCACAGAGGAGTCCCTCTCGGCGGGCGGTCGAGCAGCAGCCCGGTCAGTTGGTGTTCATGGTGCAGAAGACTTCGCGCATCATCCCTATCAGGCGCAGCGTCCGGGAATCCCCCACGCGGTAGTAGACGCGATTGGCGTCTTTGCGGGAAATCAGAATGCCCTTGTCGCGCAGAATTGCCAGGTGCTGGGAAATGTTGCTTTGTGAGGTCCCTACATGCTCGACAATATCCTGTACGCTGACCTCCTGGTCGCCCAGCGTACACAGGATCTTGAGCCGCAACGGGTGCGACATCGCTTTCAGCGACCGGGAGGCCCGATCGATATCTTCGTCGCGAGTGATCAACTGGTCGCTTGCTGACGCCACCATGTTTTGCTCCATCTGCGGTGTCGTGAAACCGTCGAAACAACGAGACACGGTTACCATGCGTTGCTTGAACCCTGCCCTTTATTATCAAAACATTATACAATAATACGCCTGTCAAGAAAGCTGAAATTTTGACCGGCAGATAGTGATCCCCATCGCAACGCTGCCGCATTGACGTTAGAATAAGTCTAAATTCTGGTTCAAGGCCCGCAGTAGATCTGAGATTATGTCCGCAGCTCCCAAGCCTGTAGCGTTGCTTATCCTGGACGGATGGGGATACAGTGAAGACCCCGATTCCAATGCCATAGCCGCCGCCAGAAAGCCGGTCTGGGACCGGCTGTGGCAACAATACCCGCACAGCCTGTTGCGCACTTCGGGTGCGGCGGTCGGATTGCCTGGCGACCAGATGGGTAATTCCGAAGTCGGGCACCTCAATCTCGGCTCCGGACGCGTTGTCTACCAGGAGTTTACCCGCGTCAGCCGTTCCATCAAGACGGGTTCGTTTTTCACCAACGCCACGCTGACGGATGCCGTCGACCTCGCGATCGAGACCGACAAGGCGGTGCATGTGCTCGGCTTGTTGTCGCCGGGCGGCGTCCACAGCCATGAAACGCACATACACGCAATGGTGCAGCTCGCCGTTGAGCGTGGTGCCAAGAAAGTGTACCTGCATGCTTTTCTGGATGGCCGCGATACACCGCCGCGCAGTGCTGCGGCTTCGATCCAGGCCATGGAGGACAAGTTTCGGGAGCTGGGCGGGGGCCGCTTCGTGTCCCTGATCGGTCGCTATTATGCCATGGATCGGGACCACCGCTGGCCTCGTATCCAGGCCGCCTATGAGCTCATTACACTCGCCAAGGCGGAGTTCCAGGCGCAAGACGCCATCACCGCCCTGGAGATGGCCTACGCCCGCGGCGAGGGCGATGAGTTCGTGAAGGCGACACGCATTGTCGAAGCGGGGGCCAAGCCGGTGTGTGTTGACGACGGCGATGTGGTTATCTTCATGAACTACCGTTCCGATCGGGCCCGGCAGATTACCCGTCCTTTCATCGAAGATGCATTCACGGGCTTCGAGCGCAAGGCGCATCCGCGCCTGGGGCGCTTTGTCAGCCTCACCGAATACAACTCCGAGTTCGCGGCGCCGGTGGCGTTTCCGGCCGAACGGCTCCACAACGTGTTCGGGGAATTTGCGGCCAAACTGGGTCTGCGCCAGCTGCGGCTCGCCGAGACCGAAAAGTACGCCCATGTCACCTTCTTTTTCAACGGCGGCGTGGAAGAGCCGTTCGAGGGCGAAGACCGTATCCTGGTCCCCTCCCCGCTGGTGGCCACGTATGATCTGCAACCGGAAATGAGTGCCCCGCAGGTAACCGACCACTTGGTGGAAGCAATCGAAAGCGGCAAGTACGATGTGATTATCTGTAACTACGCCAACCCCGATATGGTCGGACACACCGGCAAGTTCGATGCAGCGGTAAAAGCCATTGAAGCCATCGACAGCTGCCTCGGGCGGGTCGTTCCGGCTATCCAGGCGGCGGGTGGTGAATTGCTGATAACGGCTGATCACGGCAACGCCGAGCAGATGCGCGGTAGGGAAACAGACCAGCCGCACACCGCGCACACGTCCAACATGGTGCCGCTGCTCTATGTGGGCAGAGCGGCAACGCTGGAAGACGGTGTACTGGCGGATGTGATACCGACGCTGCTCCACCTTATGGGTCTCGAACAGCCGGGTGAGATGAGTGGTCGATCCCTGGCGGAGCTGCATAGCGACGCGGCCCGCGTGGTCCCACATCGGCGCCTGGAGGCAGAGGCCTGAACCGGCGGTCAGCACACAGTCCGTGTTCTGCCCGGGGTTCCCTGTCGCGACTGTTACGCTTCGGGCTGATCCTGGCCTCAGCCGCTTGCCTGTTGCTACCCCTCAGCGGCGCTGCCGGGCAGGACGCTGCGCAGAGCGCGCGCGAATTGGAAACCCTGCGCGCCCAGATCAAGACGCTACAGAAGAATCTGGAAGCCAGCCAGGCGAAGAAAAGCCGCGCGGAGCGCCGCCTGTTGGACATTGAGCGCCAGATCAACCAGGTCAGCCGCAGCTTGCGCCACACCGATAGCGAGTTGCGGGCCAACCGCGACCAGCTCGATGCACTGCACGCCAGGCAGGAGCGCCTGGAAGGTGAACTGGTCAGCCAGCGACAGGGGCTGGCCAATGAGGCGCGAGCCGCTTATGTCATGGGGCGTCAGCAGCAGGTCAAGTTGTTGCTCAACCAGGAGCGGCCCGCAGCGATCGGTCGCGTCCTCACCTATTTCGGCTATCTGTCGCGCGCGCGCCTCGCGCAGATTGATGCCATGCGCAGCAATTTGGAGCAACTCCGCGATCTGCAACAGTCCATTGGCGACAAGACGCGGCAGCTTAACGATCTACGCGCGCGCCATGAGGAGGAAACCGCACGTTTGCAGCAGCAGAAGCGCTCACGCGAACAGCTGCTGGCCGCAGTGACCGGAGAGCTGGCCAGACAGGGTGACGAGCTCAAGCGGCTGCGCAACGACGAACAGCAACTCCAGAAACTGGTGGCCTCGCTGCAAGAGGTGCTGGCCGACGTCCCGGCGGCGGTAGGCGAACAGCGACCCTTCAAGACAATGAAGGGCAAGCTCAGCTGGCCGGCACGCGGCGAACTGGCGCGCCGTTTCGGCAGTCAACGCGGCAACACCGGCCTGAAATGGCAGGGTGTGCTTATTTCTGCACCCGAAGGTGGCAAGGTTCGCGCGATTTCCCAGGGGCGGGTCGCTTTTTCCGACTGGATGCGCGGTTTTGGGCTGTTACTGATCATCGATCACGGGGATGGCTATATGAGCCTGTACGGCCAGAATCAGGCGCTGTATAAGGAAGTCGGTGAATGGGTCGATACCGGGGAAGTGGTGGCGACCCTGGGCGCGAGCGGTGGCCAGACGAAACCGGGTCTGTATTTCGAACTCAGGCACAAGGGGCGCCCCATTAATCCGCTCGGCTGGTGCGCAGGCACGCCTGCCCCGGCGGCAGGATGATAGCTGTGGTCGCCGTCCTGCCATCTGCTGCCGAGCTATGCTATCGTCAGCTTTGCTTGCTGAGCCGTATTTTCATAAGGCTTTCATTAATCGGGAAATTGAGGTGGCCGGTAGCGGTTGCCAGGTTGGAATTGAATGAGCGCTAAACGACAAAATGCACTACTGGTCCTGGTCGGCCTGCTGACGGGATTGTCGCTTTCCATTGGTCACGGAGTGTTTGCTGAACGCGAGGCAGAGACAGCGGCCAGCCTGCCGGTCGAAGAGCTGCGTACCTTCAGCGATGTGTTCGGACGCATCAAGAATGACTACGTGGAGGACGTCGAGGACAAGGTGTTGCTGGAAAACGCCGTGCGCGGCATGCTTTCCGGTCTTGATCCGCATTCGTCCTATCTTGATCAGGAACAGTTCAAGGAACTGCAGGTGGGCACCTCCGGTGAGTTCGGAGGTCTCGGTATCGAGGTTGGAATGGAGGACGGTTTCGTCAAGGTCATCGCACCGATCGATGACACGCCGGCTCAGCGCGCCGGCGTCGAGGCGGGCGATTTGATCATTCGTCTGGATGATACGCCGGTCAAGGGGCTGTCCCTCAACGACGCGGTCAAGATCATGCGCGGCAAACCCGGCACCACCCTGCGTCTGACCATTGTCAGGGAAGGCGTGGAGCAGCCGCTCAAGATCGATATCAAGCGCGATGTTATTAAGGTAAAAAGCGTGAAGCAGCGCATGCTCGACGATCGCTTCGGTTATGTGCGCATTTCTCAGTTTCAGTCCAAGACGGCGGAAAACATGGTCGACGCGGTCGCGGAACTCAAGAAGGAAGCCGGCGGGCCCCTCAAGGGGCTGGTACTGGATCTGCGCAACAATCCGGGCGGGGTGCTGAACGGTGCAGTGGCGGTATCGGATGCCTTCCTGAAGAAAGGGCTGATCGTCTACACGGAAGGACGGGTCAATGACTCCAAGCTGCGTTTCAACGCCACCCCGGACGATATCCTGGATAACGCGCCCCTGGTAGTGCTGGTCAACCAGGGTTCGGCGTCGGCGTCGGAAATCGTATCGGGGGCTCTGCAGGACCACCGGCGCGCCATCATTGTCGGCAATCAGACGTTCGGCAAGGGTTCGGTGCAGACCATTCTGCCGTTGAGCAACGGTACGGCCGTCAAGCTCACTACCGCGCGCTATTTCACGCCTTCGGGTCGCTCCATCCAGGCCGAGGGTATCAAGCCGGATATCGAACTGGAGCAGGTGCGGGTTTCCGCCGCTGACGGCGCTTTCGAGCCGATCAAGGAGGCCGACCTGTCGGGTCACTTGTCCAACGGCAACGGCGATGGCAAAAAGAAATCGGACGGCGAGGGGGCCGACGAGAAGGAATCCCTGGCACAGACCGATTACCAGCTTTACGAAGCGTTGAATCTCCTCAAGGGTCTGTCCCTGCAACGGGAGCAGATGCGGTGATATCCCATCGAACCGGCCGCTGGCCGGTTCTTTTTTTTTGTGCCGTCTTGTCCTGGGGGCAGGCTGTTGCGGAAGGCGTGACACCGGGTCGCGCCGCGCCGGCAATCGCGATCGTGATCGACGATCTCGGCAAGCAGCTGGAACCCGGGCGGCGCGTAGTGGCATTGCCGGGCCCCGTGGCGTGTGCGTTTCTGCCCCGTGCGCCCTACACGGTTGCCCTGGCCGACGCAGCCCACCACAGCGGCAAGGAAGTCATGCTGCACCTGCCCATGGACAGCGTGGACGGCAGACCGCTGGATCAGGGTGCGGTGACCCTCGACATGAGCGAAGGCGAGTTCCTCCGGACCGTGCAGACCAATCTGGCCTTGCTTCCTCATGCCGTCGGTATCAACAATCACATGGGCAGTCTGCTGACGCGCCACCCCGGCCATATGTCCTGGTTGATGAGCGAAATCCTGCGCCGTCAGCCGATGTTTTTCGTCGATAGCCGCACGACCGTGGCAACCGTGGCGCGACAGGTGGCGCTCGAGAATGGCGTTCCGAGCACCGACCGCAACGTGTTTCTCGACAATGAACTGGACGAAGCCAGAATTGCGTTCCAGTTCAGGCGCCTGCTGAAGCTGGCCCGCAAGGAGGGCAGCGCGCTCGCGATCGGGCATCCCCATCCGCAGACCCTGGCGTTGCTGGAGCGCCAGATACCGGCACTGGCCCGGCAGGGTGTACAATTACTGCCGGTGCGCGAGTTAATCGACTTGCAGCAACAGGGTGAAAACACATGGCAAGCGTCCTGGTCCCCCTCGCACAGGGATGCGAAGAACTAGAAGCCACCACCATCGTGGATTTGTTGCGCCGTGCCGAAATCGGCGTGGTGACTGCGGGGCTCGACGACAAACCGGTACGCGCCTCCAGGGGAATGGTACTGGTGCCGGACACCACGCTCGACCAGGCCCTGAAGCAGCAATACGACATGGTGGTTCTGCCCGGCGGGCTGCCGGGCGCCGATAACCTCAACAACGACCCGCGCATTCGGGCCTTACTGACCCGCATGGCGGCGAGTGACCGTTTTACCGCGGCGATCTGTGCGGCACCCAAAGTGCTGGCGAGCGCCGGTCTGCTGAAAGGCCGCAAGGCCACGTCTTTTCCGGGTGCTCTGGATGCGTTCGAGGGGCTGGATTACCGATCGGATCCGGTGGTCAGGGATGGCAAGGTGATCACCTCCCGTGGTCCGGGAACTGCCATGGATTTCTCCCTGGAACTGATAGAAATTCTGGCTGGCAAGGAAAAACGCGATCAGGTCGAGGCGGGACTGCAAAGACCGCATTAACCGATGTGGCACGCGCGGCCCCTTGCGGCTCGTGCCCCGCCTACCATTGGCTTCCCCCTGGCCTGATCCCCGGGTGCTTGCCTCGAGTGCTAAAAGTGCCTTGCAGGTCCGACGCTTGGCTCTGCGTCTGTAAAGCAGGCTTTACAGATTACGAGGCTTCCGGCCACGAGGTGTCGGCATCCTTTACATTGTCCGCAGCGATACGATCGAATTTGCCCTGGATTCTATTCTATTGTTTTTAATGCAATATAAGCCGATTCTAATGGCTTTGGCCTGTCGAGTACATTTACGTTTTCTCATAAACAGATTCGTGAGACTCTGTAACTATCTGTTTTAAATCAACAATCATAATCGGCACGGTTGTTGCTCCCATGGTGGTTGTCGACGCCAACCTTGAGCGGCCGATGCGCTTCAAGAGGCTCGAGGGAATTTCGAACAACGGTGTTGGAGGAGACGACGATAATAACGTGCGGCAGGTTTGAGGGGTGCCGTTGCGTAACCTGACAATAACAAGGCTCGAGGGATTAAGAACAGCAATAACGACGGAAGAGCCCCACTTGACCCGCCTATTCGGCGGGTTTTTTATTGCCATCGATATCTGTTCGCCTGGCTGCCGCCCGGTGAGCAATCCGGGCTAGTTGTCATCGGGCCAGGCAGCGACAAAAAAGAAAGCTGCCAGGGCGGCCAGGATCCAGCTGAGCAATGGGGCGCCGCCCACCATCGCGGGCGTGTAGCCGTCCAGACCATATATCAACGCAGCGCTGATCAGGAAGGCGCTGCCGAGGATCGCCGCCAGAGTGCGCTGGTTCGACCGGCGCAGCTGTTTGCGCAATTTCTCCAGTTCCCGCGATTCCCACTGCACGCGCAAACGACCCCGGACCCCCTGCTGCAAAGTGCGATGCAGCAACTCGGGTATCTCCGGCAGGCGTTCGCTCCACTCGGGCAGGCTGCGGCGCAGGCGGCCAGCGAAGGCACGCGCCCCGACCTGTTCGCTCATCCAGCGTTCCAGAAACGGTTTGGCGGTCTGCCACAGGTCCAGATCGGGGTAGAGTTGCCGGCCCAGGCCTTCGATGTTGAGCAGCGTCTTTTGCAGCAATACCAGCTGGGGTTGTATTACCATGTCGAAACGACTTGCCGTCTGAAACAGACGCAGTAACAGTTGCCCGAATGAAATTTCTTTCAGGGGGCGCTCGAAGATCGGCTCGCATACCGAGCGAATGGCGGCCTCGAATTCATCTACGCGGGTACCCTCGGGAACCCACTCCGATTCCACGTGCAGCTCGGCGACGCGGCGGTAGTCGCGGCGGAAGAAGGCGAGAAAATTCTCTGCCAGATAGCGTTGATCTTCCGGGCTGAGGGTTCCCATGATGCCGAAATCGACCGCCATGTACTGTCCGTTGGGGGCCACGAAGATATTGCCCGGATGCATGTCGGCGTGGAAAAAATTGTGTCTGAACACCTGGGTGAAGAAGATTTCCACGCCGCGTTCGGACAGGGTCTTGAGATCGACACCGACTTCCCGCAAAGCGGCCAGGTCATTGACCGGGCTACCGTAGATGCGCTCCATCACCATCACATTGCGTCGGCAATAGGGCCAGTACACTTCGGGAACGTGCAACAGGTCAGAGTTGGCGAAATTCCTGCGCAATTGCGATGCGTTAGCGGCTTCGCGCAGCAGATCGAGTTCGTCGTGCAGAGTCTTCTCGAACTCGCCTACCACTTCCCGCGGGCGCAGGCGGCGCGCCTCGCGCCAGTATCGTTCCGCCAGCCCGGCAATGTAATACAGCAGGCTGACGTCACGGCGGATCACCTTCTCGATGCCGGGACGCAGGATCTTCACCACTACATCCTCGCCGCTGTTCAGGGTGGCGGCGTGTACCTGTGCGACCGAGGCAGACGCCAGCGGTTGTTCCTCGCAGCTGTGAAAGATCTCGGTGATGGGTTTCTGAAACGCGGATTCGATAATCTGGCAGGCCTGCTGACCGGGGAAGGGCGCGACCCGGTCCTGCAGCTTGGCCAGCTCTGTGGCGATATCGTCGGGCAGCAGGTCCTGGCGCGTCGAGAGAATCTGGCCGAACTTGACAAAAATGGGGCCCAGATCCTCGAGCGCGCGGCGAATGCGCACCGCCCGGGGTGTATTGCGGGTGAGGCGGTGCCAGGGTGCCAGGTAGCGCAGGAATCGGACCGGACGAAACAGATGGGTCGCCAGGACCACTTCGTCCAGCCCGTTTCGGACCAGCACCCAGTTGATATGCACTAGCCGCAGCAGTTGTCCGGGTCGAATCATTGCCCCGCCGCTGTCGTCTGCAGCAGGCGCTCGACGCGCGCCGAGAGCCGGTCAAGGTCAGCCCGCAGACAGTCCACCTGGTCCAGAAAGCGCTCCATCTCTATCCGGCAGGGCAACAGAAGCGACTCTTCCTGAAGGTACTCGGATATATCGCGCTCCAGTGTGCCGCGGCTGGAGCCGAGAAAATGGCGCGCCCGGCGCGCGAGTGTACCGATCTGGTGCGCCACCACGTCTCCGGTGAGTCGCGACAGCTGCTCTTCCCAGTCCCACTCGGTGCTGACGAGGATATCCTGAAGCTGCTGGCCTGTTTCGGTATCGCCCTGGATTTCTACCGCGCCTTCGAACAGGGTGTCGTCCCGGGACCCGAGCGCCATGCGCGCGAACCCGAGCGGCGAGCCGCGCAAACGGGTGTCGGCTTGGCCCTCGAAGTGGCCCAGGACCTGGATGCCGTCGGGTCCGGGAAGAAAATACAGCGACACCCCGAGGCCGGTGATGTCCAGTGCGATGACCTTGCCTTCCATGCCGCCACAGCGTCGCAGCGCCTCGGGGTCCTGTTGCAGGTACAGGTCCAGCGCTGATTCGAGGGCCGCGGCCAGAGCCGGGGCGGGTGTCATCTTGGTCCCTGCGTCCATTGGCTGAGGGCTGTCGGCTGGGCGCTCTTCAGCGCATTGTATGCTGCCATTTTATCGTCTCAATCCCGCTCTTGCCTGTTGCTCGCAGCAAATTGAATGATTGCCGCTTTTCACCCTATGGTCAAAGCCGCCGAGGGGGCTTTACTGCCACCCCGGCGGCGCGCTGCGGTCTGCGGCATCAAAAGCGGAACCCGCGGTGCACGGCGACAATGCCACCACTCAGGTTGAAATAGTCACAATCTTCGAAACCCGCCTGTTCCATCATACCCTTGAGGGTGTCCTGATCCGGGTGCATGCGGATCGATTCGGCGAGGTAGCGGTAGCTGTCGGCGTCCCCGGCGATCAGCCGTCCCATCAGGGGCAGCACCCGGAACGAATACAGGTCATACAGTGGTGCCAAACCGGGCAGGGACGGCTTCGAAAACTCCAGCACGAGCAGCCGGCCACCCGGCTTCAGGATGCGGAACATGGACTCCAGGGCCGTTTGTTTGTCGGTGACATTCCGCAGCCCGAAGGCGATCGTGATGCAGTCGAAACTGTGGTCCGGGAACGGCAGGTTTTCGGCATCGGCCTGGACGAATCGCACATTGGCCGCGATGCCCCGGTCCAGCAGCCGTTCCCGGCCCACCTGCAACATGGATGCGTTGATATCGCCAATCACCACCTCACCGGCAGGCCCCACCAGCCGCGCCAGGCGTGCCGCGAGATCGCCGGTGCCGCCGGCGAGATCGAGGACGCGCTGTCCGGGCCGGGCTCCTGTGTGTTCTACGGCGAAGCGTTTCCACAGTCGGTGCACACCCAGCGACATGGCGTCGTTCATGAGGTCATAGCGGTCTGCCACCGAATCGAACACTCCGGCGACACGACGCCGCTTTTCATCCCATGGAACCTTCTCGAAACCGAAATCTGTGGTCTTGTCGCTCATCGCCGTCCGCTTACGCCTTTTCCCGGGTGCCAAGCTGGGAATGAGGGGCACCGACGGCTTTCAGCCGTTCCAGATAGTCCTGCCAGTATTTTTCCTTGTTGGCGCCCAGTCGATACAGGGTTTCCCAGGCATAGATGCCGGTGTTGTGCTCGTCGTCGAAATAGATCTGGATGGCATAGTTGCCGACCGGTTCGATGCGCTCGATGTTGACGTCTTCCTTATCGACCTGAAGAACACCTTCGCCCGGCCCGTGTCCCTGTACCTCGGCAGAGGGGGAGTGCACGCGCAGGTACTCGGCGCTCATCTCGAAGTGCGCACCGTCATCGAAGCCGATTTCCAGCTGTCGCGATTTCTGGTGATATTTGATTTCCGTTGGGTGCGGGTGTTGCTGGGCCATGTCAAACCTCGGGGTAACGGTCTATAAGATATAGCGACTCAGGTCCTCGTCCTCGACCAGGTCGCCCAATTGTGAATCCACGTATTCGGCGTCAACCGTGACGCTGCCGCCGGAGCGGTCCGAAGCTTCAAAAGAAACCTGCTCGAGCAGGCGTTCCATGACGGTGTGCAGGCGCCGGGCGCCGATGTTCTCGGTACGTTCGTTGATCTGCCAGGCGACCGCGGCGATGCGCTCTATGCCGTCGGCTCCGAAGGCCAGCTGCATGCCCTCGGTCTCCATCAGTGCGGAGTACTGTTCGGTGAGCGAGGCGTCCGGCTCGGTGAGAATGCGCACAAACTCCCTTACTCCCAGCGCCTGGAGCTCGACCCGAATCGGCAGTCGGCCCTGCAGCTCCGGTATCAGGTCGGAGGGTTTGGCCAGGTGAAAAGCGCCCGACGCGATGAACAGGATATGGTCGGTCTTTACCATGCCGTGCTTGGTGGTAACGGTGCTGCCCTCGACCAGCGGTAACAGGTCGCGCTGCACGCCCTCGCGCGACACGCTCGGGCCGGAACCCTGGTCGCTGCGCTGGGTGACTTTGTCGATTTCGTCGATGAACACAATGCCATTCTGCTCCGCCGCACGCAGCGCCCTCGATTTGAGGTCCTCCTCGTTGATCATCTTGGCGGACTCTTCGTCGGTGAGCACCTTGAACGCCTCGGTGACCTTCATCTTGCGGGTTTTGGTGCGGCCGGTGCCGAAATTCTGGAACAGGCCCTGCAGCTGGCTGGTCATCTCTTCCATGCCGGGAGGCGCCATGATTTCCACACCGATCGGCGCGGCCGACACTTCTACCTCGATTTCCCTGTCATCCAGCTTGCCTTCGCGCAGCATCTTGCGGAATTTCTGGCGTGTTTCGCTGCTATCGGTTTCCTCGCCCTCGCCGGCCAGCCCCACGCGGCGCGGGCGTGGCAGCAGCACGTCGAGAATGCGGTCCTCGGCGGCGTCCTGGGCACGGTGGCGGACTTTGGCCATTTCCTCCTCGCGGGTCATCTTGATGGCAACGTCCACCAGATCGCGCACGATCGACTCGACGTCGCGCCCCACGTAGCCCACCTCGGTGAACTTGGTGGCTTCAACCTTCATAAACGGCGCATTGGCCAGCTTCGCCAGGCGCCGCGCGATCTCTGTTTTACCGACCCCCGTCGGGCCGATCATGAGAATGTTCTTGGGCGTGATTTCACTGCGCAGCGGCTCGCCAACCTGCTGGCGGCGCCAGCGATTGCGCAGCGCTATGGCGACGGCACGCTTGGCGTCATCCTGGCCGATGATGTGTTTGTCCAGCTCCTGGACG
Organism: uncultured Gammaproteobacteria bacterium; assembly: GCA_965364565.1. Classification (GTDB taxonomy): domain Bacteria; phylum Pseudomonadota; class Gammaproteobacteria; order DSM-19610; family DSM-19610; genus Thiogranum. Next base: position 17,801 of record CBDTYI010000003.1, read on the forward strand.
ATCTCGCGGGGGGTCATTTCGGACATGGCTGCAATCAGTACTCGAGCTCTTCCAGGGTCAGGTTCCGGTTGGTGTACACACAGATGCTGGCGGCAATCTCCAGCCCCCTCTGTACGATACTGCGCGCGTCCAGCTCGGTCGTGTCCAGCATGGCGCGGGCGGCGGCCTGCGCGAAGGGCCCGCCGGAACCTATCGCCATCAGGCAGTCCTCCGGCTCTATCACATCGCCGTTGCCGGTAATGATCAGCGAGCTTTCCGTATCGGCGACCACCAGCAGGGCTTCGAGGCGGCGCAGCATGCGGTCGGTACGCCAGTCCTTGGCCAGTTCCACCGCCGAGCGCAGCAGATGTCCCTGGTGTTTTTCCAGCTTGGCCTCGAAACGCTCGAACAGGGTAAAAGCATCAGCCGTGCCGCCGGCAAATCCGGCCAGCACCTTGCCCTGATAAAGCCTGCGCACCTTGCGTGCATTGCCCTTCATCACCGTATTACCCATGGACACCTGGCCATCCCCGCCGACCACCACCCGGCCATTGCGGCGTACGGAGAGGATAGTTGTACCGCGATACTGTTCCAAAGCAGATCCCTGGATTCCGGTTGAAGGGGCGGAAATTGTACACCAACAGGGCCGCCGGATTCAGGCCAAAACCCCGCGCTTTGGCCGGTTAGGAGCCTTTTCCGGATTTGCGCGCGCGCGGATGCGCCTGGTCGTAAACCTGGGCGAGGCGCTGGAAATCCAGGTGCGTGTAGACCTGGGTGGTAGCCAGATTGGCATGGCCCAGCAGTTCCTGTACCGCGCGCAGATCCCCGCTGGACTCCAGTACATGGGTCGCGCAGGAGTGGCGCAGGGCGTGCGGGTGCAGGCGGCTGTGCAGCCCGTGTCTAACTGCCCAACGCCGCAAGCGCTGCTGTACGCTGCGGGCGCTGATGCGGGTCCCGCTGCGGTTGATGAACAGCGCCGCTTCCCCGTCCGCACAGTGCCCGGCTCTGGTATCCAGCCAGGCGCCCAGGACCTCGGCGGCTTTTTGACCAACCGGCACGATACGGGTCTTGTTTCCCTTGCCGATTACCCGCGCCTGGCCGCTGCCAAGATCGAGGTGCTGCAGGTCGAGGGCGACCAGCTCGGCCAGGCGCAGCGCCGACGAATACATCAGCTCCATCATGGCGAGATCGCGCTGACCCAGCCAGTCATCGGCGTTGCCGTCCAGCAACTGCTGGACACGATCCACATCCAGGCTGTGCGGGAGCCTGCGCGGCGTTTTGGGGGCACGGATATCCTGGGCCGGGTTGCTGGCCAGTTGTCCGCTTCTGATCAGGAAGCGACAAAAGCTGCGCAGCGATGAGAGAGTTCGTTGTATGCTGCGCCCGCTCAGGCCGCGGCGGTGACTTTGCGCGACGTAGGCGCGCACCGCGGGTACGCTCAGTTCGCTCCACTGACTTATGCCCGCGCCGTCACAGAAACGCACTATGGCATCGAGATCGCGGCTGTAGTTGCTGAGCGTGTGCGGTGAAAGGCGACGTTGCTCACCCAGGTAACGTTTGAAATCGACCAGCCAGTTACGCGAGCTCGTGTCCACCGCAGCCAGGGCCTGTGAAGGTGAACAGGCCCTAGTCGGGGGCCTGATTGCGCAGCAGGACCACCAGAAGTTCGCCCAGGTGGCTGAGAAACAGTGTGCCCATACAGGGATTGAAACGGTTTATCTCGCGGCTGCCGATGGCCAGCAATCCGTCCCGCCCGTGATCGCCAAGCGGTATCACGGCCGCCGACTCGATATCCCGCGCCTGGTCACCGAACAGAAACTCCAGCTGCTGCTGTTTGAGGCGCCCACACTGCGGTTTGCCGTCGCACAGCGAGGTCGGGAACAGTGCCTTGCTGTCGGCATCGATGAGCAGTGCTTCCACCCCGGTTTCACGCTGCAGGGTTTCGTCCAGCCCCACCAGCCGCAGTGCAAATGCATCCGCTTTGAATTCGTTGCGCAGATGGTCTTCGAGGGTGTCCAGCAGTGCCACCAGCGACCCGGCCTGCAACAGGTCCACTGTCATCTGGTGCATGCGGCTGCTCAGCCTGTCGTTATCACGCGCGACGTTCACCAGTTCCACAAGCCTGCTCCTGAGCGTCTCGTTTTGCTCCCGCAACACCTGGACCTGTCGTTCGATTAGCGACACCGCTTTGCCGCTGGTGTGTGACAGCTGCATGCCGGTGAGCAGATCCGGATGTTGGTCGAAAAACTCCGGGTGCTTGTCCAGGTACGCTGCAATTTGTTCCGCAGTCGGCCCATCGATGCGGGTCTCAATGCTGGCTTGCGTGGTCATATCGCTATTCTGCCTTCAAAAACAAACGTCGCTGGTCCGGTCATCAGGACCGGTTCGTGTTCACCGGCCCAGCTTACCACAAGATCACCGCCACGGAGCTCAACGGTGACCGTTTCATCCAGGAGATCCTGTACCCGGCCGACTACAACCGCCGCACAGGCGCCGGTGCCGCACGCCAGCGTTTCACCGGCTCCCCGTTCGAACACGCGCAGCCGAATGCGGTTGCGGTCCACAATTTCCATAAAGCCGACATTGACGTGCACGGGAAAGCGCGCATGCGCCTCAATCGCAGGTCCGAGTCGGGCGACCGGCGCTGAGTCCACGTGCGGCACCTCGAGTACTGCGTGCGGATTGCCCATCGATACGGCGCCTATCTCGATGGTTTCACCGCCGACCGCCAGAGCATAGCGGGGCGCCCTCACCAGCGCCTCGAACGGAATCTGATCCGGCTCCAGTCTTGGTGCGCCCATGTCGACAGTCACCCGGCCGTCTTGCTGCACGAGCAGCTCGATGCGCCCGCCCCGGGTCTCGACCGCGATGCAGTCCGCATCGCTGAGCCCCTTTGCCCGCACGAAGTGTGCAAAGCAGCGCGCGCCGTTGCCACACTGCTCGACCTCGCCACCGTCGGAGTTGAAAATTCGATAGCGGAACGCGCAGTCGGAGCGTTCGGACCGCTCCACCAGCAGCACCTGGTCACAGCCGATACCGTGGCGCCGGTCGGCCAGATGGCGCACCTGAGCCGCGTTCAGGTTGACCTGCTGGTTGATGGCGTCGATGACGACGAAGTCGTTGCCGAGACCGTGCATTTTACTGAAGACAAGTTCCATGCTGTCAGGGTACGGCGCGCCTGAAGATTTGCAAGCGGCAAAGGCTCCAGCCAGAATTCCGGCATGGTGAGTTTGCGGGTCTGGCGCTGATCCCTGCCATGTTGCCGTGGGGCACCATGGGGCGGCAGTAACAGCCCGGGTTGGCCCGCATGAGCGGGCAAGAGTAGGGGAACGCCATGAGTATCATCGACGCGCGGGTTGCGGCCCCGTGAGCGCCGGGAGCGAGGAGCGCAGACCGGCCGTACTGAGTGTCAGCCAGCTGGGGCTGGCCCCGCTGGGCCGCGTGCTGGCGGCCTACGGGATGCACTGCCAGCTGGTCGGGGACACCGAATTCATCCCCGGCAGCTTCTGGGGCGATTCTGAGGCGGGGCTGGTCGGCAGCTGCCTGCTGTTGCGCGGCGACACCCCGGTGCATTCGGCGCTGCACGAAGCCGGCCACTACGTGTGCATGACGGCCGCGCGACGCTCGCGGCTGCACACCGACGCGGGCGGTGATTACGCGGAAGAAAACGCGGTGTGTTATCTGCAGATTCTGCTCGCCGACTACCTCCCGGGCGTAGGCAGGCAGCGCTTGATGTGCGATATGGATGCCTGGGGATACAGCTTCCGTCTCGGGTCTGCCAGAGCCTGGTTCGAGCGCGACGCCGAGGACGCGCGCGCCTGGTTACTGGCGCACGGCCTGATCGGCGCCAACGGTCTGCCCACCTGGGTGCTGCGTAGCGGCTGACAGCCCGGGCGCCGGTCCGAATCACCATGTCGCTACTGCAGCGGCGACAAGCCGGGCCATTGTTTTCGATCCCTTGCGCCGCCTGGAGCGCGCTGGTTCCCTCGAGCGATCGCAATGCTGCTCTCGCTTTTGCATTCGCCGCGCTGGGCGCAGATGACCCGGTCAGGTTCCCAGCGATCCGAACACGATGAAGTGGCGATCGCTGACGGTCTCGATTTGCAGCTCGGCGAGGCCACTTTGCTCGAGTTGCAGCCTCACTTCCGCGGGCCGGTAGGCCGCCAACAGCGAGTTGAAGAAATCGCGCTGCAGCAGCTGCGGTTCGCCGCCGGCGTACTCCTCGACCAGCTGTGAAGCCGCCGTACGAGTGGCGGGCCGCATCAGGTCCATGATCAACACCGCTGCCCCCGGGCGGGCAAACGTCTGCACGCTCTGCCAGAGCGCCGCGGGCTGTTTCAGGTGGTGCAAGAGGCTGTTCGAAGTCACGGCGTCGTAACGGCGCTGCGGCAGCTGCGTATCGGGCAGGTAGCCCAGGTGATAGTGAATGCGCCCCGACAGGCCCTGCTGCCCGGTATCCGCTCGCGCCAGTTCCAGCATCGCGCGGGACGCGTCGATACCATGGATCCGGGCGCCGGGCAGCGCTCTGGCCAGACGCCGACAAATGTCACCCGGGCCACAACCGAGATCCAGCACCGTGCCATCCAGCTCGGTCCCAAACCGCTCTAGGAAAAGCGTGACAAAGAGATCGTGCGGCTGGCTGAAATCGGCGCGCGCGTAGGCCAGGGCCTGCGCGGGGTCCTCCATGAGTTCGGGTTCGGAGATGCGCTGCATCGTGGTCCCGCTCAGAAATCCGGCAACGCCTCGTTGGCGAACAGGCTGTCAATTGTTTCGCGGTGGCGCACGACGTGCGCCTTGTTGCCATCCACCAGTACCTCGGCCGCCCTCGGCCGGCTGTTGTAATTGGAGCTCATGGTGAATCCGTATGCGCCCGCCGAGCGTACCGCGAGCAGATCGCCGGGGGCGAGAGGCAATTGCCTGTCCTTGCCGAGAAAGTCGCCGGTCTCGCATACCGGCCCGACGATGTCGTAGACTTTCGCCGCGTCGGCCGGTTCCCGCAGCGGCACGATATCCTGCCAGGCGCCGTACAGCGCCGGCCGTATCAGGTCGTTCATGGCGGCATCCACAATGGCGAAATTCCGGTGCGCCGATTCTTTCAGATACTGAACCCGTGTCAACAGAACGCCGGCATTGGCAGCGATGGCACGTCCGGGTTCTATGAGTATTTCCTTGTCGCTGTGCGCCAGCCGCGCCATGATGGGGCGCATGTACTGCTCCGGTGACGGCGGATGTTCGTCCCGATAGCGCACCCCCAGGCCGCCGCCCAGGTCCAGGTGCTGCACGACGATACCCTGCGCTTCAATGCGCCCTACCAGCTCGAGCACCCGGTCGAGCGCGTCCACGAAGGGCGCGATTTCGGTGAGCTGCGAGCCGATATGGCAATCGATCCCGGCTACCTTCAGGTGTGCTGCGTCCGCGGCCCGTTGATACACCTCCAGCGCAGAGCGAGTGTCGATGCCGAATTTGTTTTCCTTCAGCCCGGTGGAGATGTAGGGGTGGGTTCGGGCGTCGACATCCGGGTTGACCCGCACGGATATCGGTGCCCGGACGCCGTGCGCAGCTGCCACTTCATTCAAACGCGCCAGTTCAGCGGTCGATTCAATATTGAAACAGCGAATACCCGCCTGCAGCGCCTGCTCCATCTCCGGGCGACTCTTCCCGACCCCGGAAAATACCACTCTGGAGGGGTCACCGCCGGCCCTGATGACGCGCGCCAGCTCACCTCCGGAGACGATATCGAAGCCGGATCCGAGTCGCGCCAGCAGCGCCAGCACGGCAAGGTTGGAATTGGCTTTGACGGCATAGCAGACCAGGTGAGGGTGTTCGCCGAGCGCCTGATCGAAAGCGTGCCAGTGACGTTCCAGGGTGGCGCGCGAGTACACGTAAAGCGGTGTGCCATGCCGATCCGCGAGCTGCTGCAGGTCGACCTGCTCGGCGTGCAGGCATCCCTCCTGGTAGGCGAAACAATCCATGCTGGCTACTGTTCCGGCTCCCCGGCCTCGACCTCGTCGGGCAGGTAGAGGTCGCCCTTTTGCCCACAGGCGGCAAGCATAGCGCCAGCGCCTGCCAGGGCGACGCATAACCACAGGACGTACTGTGCCCAGCAGGGTTTCATGACCGGTACCTGATTCGACATATTCCGCCAAGTATACAAGGGTTGGGACAAAGCCCAAATCGGGTGTTGTGGTGGCGATGAACGGGTAACATGTGCCCGACAATGGCTGGCAGGGGCTGATAGATGCTTGAAACGCTGGACATCGAGCCCGCGGGTGGGGCATGCCGAGCGGTGATCTGGTTGCACGGCCTGGGCGCCGACGGCTATGACTTCGAACCGCTGGTGCGTGATTGGGGGCTGACTGAGCAGCTGGCGGCACGCTTCGTATTGCCGCATGCACCCAGGCGTCCTGTCACCCTCAATGGCGGTATGGTCATGCGTGCCTGGTACGACATCTACGATCTGAATTTCCGCAGCGCGGAAGACCGCGAGGGCATAGAGTCCGCGCGCCAGCATTTGCTGGATCTCATCGCCCGCGAGCAGGCGCGGGGCATCGCCACCCAGCACATTGTGCTGGCGGGTTTCTCCCAGGGCGGTGCGGTTGCTCTGCATACGGCGCTGCGCTTGACTCAGCCGCTGGCCGGCGTGCTGGCATTGTCCAGCTATGTGCCGCTGGCAGACGGACTGGCGGGGCAGTGCAGCGCGGAGCGCGGGAGCCTGGCCATCCGCATGGACCATGGCGACAGCGATCCGGTGGTGCCGTTTCGACTCGCGGAGCGATCCTGTACGCTGATCCAGGCGCTGGGATACCAGGTGGAATTTCACCGCTACCCCATGCAACACGGTCTGTGCCCTGAGCAGATAACCAGTCTGCGTGAGTGGCTGGTCAGGCGTCTGGAACCGCAGGTCGGGCAAAGCTGTTGATGCAGGTCAAAGTCGCCGGCGCGCCAAGTGTTCAAAATATGCGGCCATGAAAGCTGATCAGCTGGCGTTATTCTTGTTGCTCCCCGTGTTGCTGCTGTCCCGTCCCGGACTGGCGGCGCTGGCTGACGGTGCCGTACTTTACCAGCGGCACTGCGCGGTCTGCCATGGCGCCGAGGGAAACGGCGGGGTCGGTGTTCCGCTCAATCTGCCGGACTTCCTGGCGGTGGCGAGCGACGAGTACCTGCGCGCTACCTTGCGAGAGGGGCGTCCGGGCCGCATCATGCCGGCTTTCAGCTACTTCGATCAGGAAAGGGTCGATGCAATCATTGCCTATATGCGCAGCTGGTCGGAGCAGCCGGCGCCGCACTACGATGCTGCTCCGGTAACGGGGCGACCGGAACGCGGCGCTGAGCTGTTCACGACCCACTGCGCCACCTGCCACGGGGACAAGGGGCAGGGAGGTGCCGGCACGGGAGTGACTTTTTCCCGTCCGCGCCAGGCGCCGGTGATGGCCCCGGCGCTCAACAATCACGGTTTTCAGCGCTCGGTGAGTGATGCAATGCTGAAAGCCACGCTGCTGCGCGGCCGCGAGGGGACCCCCATGCCTTCTATCGAGGCGCTGGGACTCAGCCCGGCCGATGCCGATGACCTGGTTGCTTACCTGCGCCAGCTCGATCGGGACGGACCGGCCACGCCGACCGATCTCGATCCCATCATCCAGTTCGAATCCGCCTACGACTTGGAGCAGACACTGGAGAATCTGAAGCAGGCTGTGATCGGGCGTAACTTCCGGATCATACGTGAGCAGTACCTCGAAGAGGGGCTTGCCCCGACGGGCGAAGAGAACCGCCGCCAGGTCATGCTGTACTTCTGTAATTTCGCGTTCCTCAATGAGGCGCTGGCGCTCGACCCCCGCGTGGGCCTGTTCTTGCCTTGCCGTGTGACGGTGGTCGAGACGGGTCAGGGCGTGCAGGTGATGAGCATAAACCCGCAGAACCTCAGCCGGCTTTTCAACAACAACGAACTGGATGAAGCCTGCCAGAAAATGCACGATCTGTATGCCGAAATCATCGAGGAGGCAACGCTGTGAGAAGTGCGATCGTCGCGATTCTCGTGCTGTTCTCGCCGTTGGTCTACGCCAAAGATCTGTATATGGTGCGCTCGGCCCTGTCGTTTCCGGAGGCCATGTCTGTACTGCAGGAAACCATCGTGCAGCACGGTTATCAGGTGTCCAGGGTGCAGCGGGTCGATATCGGTCTTACAACCTTTGGCTACCAGACTGACAAGTATCGTGTGGTGTTTTTCGGCCGGCTCGGGGAGCTGCGCGAACTCAGCGCCAGGCACACGTCCCTGGTCCCTTACCTTCCTCTCAAAATAGCGATCTTTGCGGAAGGAACGGAAACCATATTGCTGGCGTCCAGCTTCGAACATTTGCGTTCCACCTACGCCGACCCTGAACTGCAGCGCTATTTCGACCGCTGGGAAGCCGATGTTCAGACCATACTGGAGTATGTCCGGGTTGCGGACTGAAACCGTTGCCGGGCAGGCGCGGCGCGCCGTTTACTGCCGGCGTAGCTTCTGTAGCGCTTCGTTAAGCTGGGCTTCGACGCGCTTCTTGTAGTGGAGAAAATGAATCGACTGCACGCCGAGCCCCCCGTCGGTCCCCAGCATCGCGGGGCTGAGGTCGATATCGGTAATGTAAATGGGGTAGCCGCTGCCGCTGGGGCGCTGTTGGGCTATATGCTCGGCGACCTGCTCGAATATGCTGTCACCGTACTCCAGTGCTGAGAACTCGCGGTCTCCGCAGAATATGCTCAGTGAGCAGTGCTGCGCGTCGCGCAAGCTGCCGATTACCTGCACCTCCAGGTAGCGACTGCCACTGGCGTAGGACGGCGCCTGGACAGGTTCCAGTATGTAGTCTCCCATGGTGTCGCGGCTGATCTGGAAGTACTGCGGCGCGTCGCGGTCAACGAGGCTGTGTTCGAGGTTCAGATTGCGCATGCGGTAGCGCACCGAATCGAGAAAACGCTGAAACTGGCCCAGAAGGGTGTGGCGGTCATGGAATGCGACGCTTTGATGGTAGAGCGAACCACGTTCGTCAAGAATGTAGACCAGCGCGCGGCCACCCTGTAGGTGGTAAAAGAACTGTATTTCTCCTTCTGTGTTGCTCTCCAGTACTGCCCCGAGGGGCGAGTCGTCCAGCGACTGTCTGTCGAACTGTATCGGGCTGAACGCTTCCTGCGGCCGCCCCAGGTGTTGCAGCAGTGCCTCCCAGGATTCCAATTCCTGGTAACGCGGTACGTCATGCTCGCACTGCAGCACGTAGTAGCGCTGGCCGACTCGGAGCGCATAGCGCCCGTGTCTGCGCCAGTAATTGCGATAGAAGAAGTCGCAGATGTGGTTGAACAGTTGCTCCAGGCGACGCGCAATGATTGGTCCGCGTGATGAGGAGAAACTGAAACATGCCACCGGGGGTGGTGGTGTGCCCGATGCGACCGGAAGCCAGGCAAAGTAATCGCACAGCCAGTCCAGCAGCGCCGTGCGACCGCTGTGCCGGGAGGTCAGGATTTCGCCCCAGGACGTCGCGAAAATCGTCTCGAAGCTGATCGCCAGGTTCTCCCACTGGCCGCCGTAGCTGAGCGGATCGATGCGCTCGCTTACGAGCTGCATGCCGTTGCGCGTCAATTTAGCCATCGGATCCCGCGCCAGGTTGACGAACAGCCCGGCCCTGCGGATGTTCGCGGGCCCTGCCAGGGACTGAATGTCGGTCTGCGGTCGCCCACCGTTTGGAAACAGCTGTTGCAGACACTCCAGCACACAGCGCAGCTCCCAGTGGCTCAGCTCGCACTCCGGCGGCTGTATACTGAGCGAAGACGGATTTCGGTTGACCAGCCCGTTGAAGTGGCACCACGCGAGCAACTGCAACAGGCTGGCGCTGCGCTTCAGAGGCGCATGCTCGCCGGTGTGTCTGTACATTACGCTTCCGCGATAAAGTGCCCAGCCTGGTTGTCCCTGCTCCTCAACATAGTGTAACGAGAGCCGCTCTTCGGACAGGTCGCGTGAAATCCCGGGGTTGATGATGTCGACTTTACCGGCCTTGCGTTCGAACGCCACGTAGAGTTTTCTACCCAGCAGATTCAAATCTGAAGAGCGAATCGCGAGCTGGCTGTCGTGCTCACGCGCGAATTGCGACAGCGCCCGGTAACTGCGGGTCAGCTCTCCCACGAGCATGGTGCGCTCTTCCAGAACACGCTTTATTTTCCATTGTCTGCGCTGATCCAGCGTTTCCAGCTTGGCATGCCCCCAGCCCCACTCCTCGAGCAGGTTGCGCATCGCAGCGCGGCGCCACGAGTCCTCGTAGCGAGGGTCAGCTCTGCTCATCGATTCGCCTACCTTGAAATAGAAACAGCGTCGCGCCAGATCGACGCGATCAAGCTCCTTGCGCGACAGCAGGTACTCCTCCACTCGATTGCATATCATCACGTAGGGATCGATGCGCGCGAGGTGTACATCTGCCTCGTGCACTGCCTTCTTGAACCGCAGCGATAAAAGCTCTGTCTCCGGGTACTGGTTGGCGTAGGCCTCCATCAGCAGAATTTTGAGAATCGACTTATAGGGTGAGTCGACGGCCTTGTACAGCTGCCATAGCGTGGCGCCAAAGAACTCTTCGCTCGGCAGGTGGGCGAGGCCGCCGAAGTCTACAATGTCGCTGCCCTTGACAAAGCGGTTGGCGACAAGCCGGTTAACATAGTCCTCATAGACGTGTTCATATTCGGGTGGCACCAGCCACCAGACGGGGAATCGCCCCGCTACCAGCAGTCCGGTGCGGTAAAACTCATCCAGTAACAGGTGGTGCTGCGAGCTTCCGGCATTCTCGTTGGATAGCTGCTGATGCTGCTGCCCCCGAAACGAAACATCGTCCATCAGGAAGAAATGCACTTCCAGGCCGAGTGATTCGGCCCAGCTCTTAAGGGACTCAGTTTTTTCGCCAAGCGCGGCGAGCTCGTCTGCGCTGAGACCGGGCTGGTGACAGACCCAGATATCGAAGTCGCTGGCACTGGAATAGGCAATGGTTCCGGTGCTGCCCATGAGATAGAGGGCCTTGATGGAGTAGACGCGCTGCGCGCGTCTCTGATAGCTGAAGCTCCTGGCCAGTCTTCTTGCTGCCTGAATGCAGCGCTTGCCCGGCGCGTAGTCCGAAATGCCGCAGGGCGTCTTGTTGGACAGATAACCCGGCAACATAGGATGGTTGATATGAAACAGCAGCGGTATCAGCTCGACAAACACGCGTTGGCGCAGTTCGAGCGACTCCTGGACCAGCCGCAAACGGTCCTTGTTGAGCGCAAGAAAGCGACGTTTAACGGCGCGTAGTTGCAGCGCATCGATCTGTATCGGGCGCTCTGTCTGCAGTGTTTGCGCCCTGCCCGGCGCCGCTTCGCCGACTGACTGCCGCCCACTTTCTAGGGGTGCGCCCAGTAGTTTAGGTGGCCGGGACACAAAAGCGGCCGCTCTAGGAGGCAGCGAAACGGAGCTTTCGCTCTTCCCGCGCCCGGGTCAGCGCCTGTGCCGCGCGTTTCAGCAGTGTGTTGGCAGTGTCGCTCTTGCGCCAGCCGGCAACGCCGAAGCAGAACCCGTCGTTGCCCGCACCGGGCGCCAGTTCAGCGAGCCGCTGAGCAAGTTTGTCAGCCAGCTTGAGGGCGGCCTCGGCGGTAGTTTCAGGCAGTACCAGTATGAATTCCCGCCGCTCGCTGCAGCCGATAAGATCTGCCCAGCGCAGCTGGTCCTTGAGCAGTCGTGCAACATCGGTAAGCATCGTGCGCTGGCCACTACGGTAATCGACCTCGAGGCGGATAACCGCCATGGGACGCGCATAGCGCCTCGATCTGGCCACCTGAGGCTCGAGTGCCAGTATCAGCCCGCGCTCGTTCAGTAGTCCGGTCACTGCATCGGTCAAGGTGTCGCGACTGAGTTTCTCGTCGCGCACGACGTGCGCTTGTTGGAGTCGAACCTGCTCGGAAATTTCCACGAAGATTCGCGCCTGCAAGTTGTCGTGCCCCGGCAGGGCGAAGCTGGTGACCGAAAAATGGCGCCGTTCGCCACCGGGTCCGGTCCAGGACACCGTTCCCCGGGCTTTAGCAAGCGCCTGCAGCGGATCGTCGCCAAACGGCGGCGCCGTAGCGGTAGGTTCGCCGCATTGCCGCAACCAGGTGAGCAGTCGTTCGAGCGCGGCATTGTAACCGCTCGCAACACCGCTGCTGTCGACAACGACAACAGGAAACGGGCAGTGAGCGACAATTGCCGACGCTTGGTCTGCTGACAGGGGCTGTATCATCACACGGATACTCCAAACAGGCCGTTCCGCCTGGCGACCCAAGAGTTGCGGAACCTGGTCTTCAATAGCGGAAAATGTGATGGAATCTTTATGCGCAGTGTGTGCTTGCTCACACTGCTGCGCCATGGCGGCTGGCTGTCGCCGGCCCCGCACTGGACGTCACCTGCAAGATGTTTTCCGCTGACCAGCGGGCCGGTTGCCGGAACTCCCGCTCCAGCAAGCGGCAGCCTGGTGCGCGCCGCGGCCTGGATTACCCTCGGTGGCGAGCCACGGCGGCGTGCCGTGGCTCGCGTAACTTATTGAAAACCTTCTGTACTCATGGTGCTCTTGAGATCCCGTCGACAGCCGGCTGTATGCGTGTTCAACCCCTTGCTCAGCGGTCCGCTGGTCTTAGGCGGGGTTCCGTCTGCGTACGCCAGGCGCCGGCCCGCTGGGCACTAATCTAATCACAATCGGTGCCGATAGCAGCAGGACTTGACTGCAGGAAACTAAAAGCTGGAAGCATGGCCGGTGGGATGCACATTATGTCTCGGCTGCAATGGCTGCTTGTCGTGGCGGCGTGCGGCGTAACGTTCTCTTCGGCGCAAGCCGCTGAAGTTACGGGCACCGTGAGCGTCGAGTACCAGGGGCTTTTCAAGGTTGACACCAGCGTCCAGAGTTACGCGGTTTCGGTCGCTCTTTTTCCCCTTGACGGGCAGCGTGCCAAGTTGCGGGCATCGCAGTTGCAGCAAATCGAGATCGCTGAAAACCGCATGCGGCCGGCCTTCCTTACCATTCAGACCGGCGACCGGGTAAAGTTCGTCAATCACGACCCGGTTTTTCATCAGCTGTTCTCTCTGTCGCCCTCAAAGCCGCTCTCTGCCCGGTTGTCGAAGGCAGGCGGTCCGGGCGCTACGACAACCACAATGCAGTTTGATCAGCCCGGGACTACCCATGTTTTCTGTCGTATCCACAACAAAAGCTACGCGCGTATCGATGCCGTAGAGACACCGCACCTGCAAACCCTTCAGCCTGGCGAACAGTTCCATTTTTCCGGGCTTGGTCCCGGGCGCTGGAGCCTGCGCCTGGCATCACCGGGTGCGGAAACGCAGTGGGTCGATGTTATGGCCCTGACAGCGCCGCCGGCGCGGCGCTTCAGCCTGGTTTCGCGGGGCGGTGGCACGGGGTCGGCCAGGCTTGCAGGGCAGACCGCGGTGGAAAACCTGTACCAGCACTAGGCGGGTCAAGGCGGACGTGAATATAGAGCAGAAAAACACCTTGTTCGTTATCTCACTGGTGCTTACCGTGCTGATAGCGGTTTCGGTTGCCAGCTTTCTGTTGGTGCGTGATCATGTTGCGACCACGATTGAGGGTGATCTCGAGCGCGCTAACAGCGTCTTCATTGAGGCGCAGAAAAATCACTTCGATAATCTCCTGACCGTGGCACGCAGTGCGCGCGCCGAGCCCAGTCTGATCGCTGCCAGCCTGACGGGTGACATCACCACCGTGCGTGGAATGCTGGACGATCTGTACCCTCGACCGGGTGCAGACTTCATGGCAGTGTACCTCGATGCCGGTCCGGGAGGTTTTGCGGGCGCCGGAAACAAGCCTCACTACACATCCCCGCAGGTGTTGGGCTCGGCTGCGCTGATCGGCCTGGTACGCAGTCTTGCGCAGGGCAAGACGGTGGCGTTCGGAAACGCTCTTTTGTATGACAGCTGGTTGCAGCTGGTCGCGATAGCGATAGAAAACCCGTTTGGCGGGCGCATCGGCGCTCTGGTGGTCGGCAAGGCTTTTGCGCAAGCGGACTTGCAGCGGCTGCGCCAGCTCGTATACGCCGACATAGCGATCTTCAGCGGCAATGCGGTGCTGGCAAGCAGCATCGATAACCTGCAACCTCGTCTGCACCTTCTGAACGGACTTTCCACTCCACAGGCGGGCAAGACGCTGGACACCGAGAGCGGACGTTACAGCATCCGCACCCTGCCGGTGCTCGCTCACGAAGGCAGCAGGGAACAGGTGGCGAAAGTCCTGCTGGCGGTTCCCCATGCAGCGTACTGGAAACCGTATCAGGTGCTGGGCGAGAACGCTTTCTACTTTTCATTGTTGATACTCCTGTTGGCCGGGCTGTTCGGGATCGCCATCAGCAGGCGCTCGCTGACCCGACCCATCCAGCTCCTGGCCCGAGCCACCCAGGCCATTGCCAAGGGTGACCTGAGTCAGAACGTTTCTCTGCAGCGCAATGACGAACTTGGTCAGCTGACAGTTTCGTTCAACGCCATGCTTGCAGCGCTCAGCGCCTCGCAGAGCGAACTCAAACAGAGTCGAAAACGTTTCCGCGACTTCGCTTCAAGTTCCTCCGACTGGCTGTGGGAGACCGACCGCAACGGGCACTTCACATTCGTATCCAGCAGTGTTTCCGATACGCTGGGCATGTCGGCGGACACCTGGCTCGGACGCACTCCAACAGAAGTCTTTCCGCGCAGCAATCTGACCGAGTTGATGGCAGTACTGCGTTCCGCGAAGCAGCATAACGACGGGTTCAAGGACGTCGAGATCTGGGTGCGAGCGCGCAACGGTGAGCAGCACTGCCTGCGTCTCAATGGCGTCCCGCTGGTCTTCGACAGTCAGTTCTCGGGCTACCGCGGTACGGCACGCGACATTACCAAGTTGAAACAGGACGAAAAGCGCATGGTCGTGCTGGCGAACCAGGATCACCTCACCGGCCTGTCCAACCGGAGCCGCTTTATCCAGGATCTCAATCATGAGATTCGACGCGTCGAACAGCACGGAGAGCTTGGCGTGCTTCTGTTAATTGACCTGGATCACTTGAAGCTGGTCAACGACACGGCCGGCCATGCGGCTGGGGACCAGATAATCGTGCAGGTGGCCGGACTTCTGAAACGTGCCTCACGTGAACAGGATCTGCTTGCCAGAATCAGCGGTGACGAGTTCGCCGTGGCATACTCGGCGATGGACGAGCCCCAGGGCATCGCGAAAGCGCAGGTGCTACTGGAGCGCATCAACAGCCTCAAACCAAGGTATGGCGGGAGAACCCTGAATATTTCAGCAAGTATCGGCGTGGTCAACTTCCCGAGCCAGGGTAAGATCCCAGTGGAGCTTCTGGCCAAAGCGGACGCAGCCATGAGCTCGGCAAAGAGCACCGGTCGCAACCGCGTCCATCTGTACAATGAAACAGACATGATGCGCGAGCGGATGGACAACCAGCTGGTGTGGAAGGATCGACTGCTGGAGGCACTGGAAAAGGATCTGTTGCAGCTGGTGTTTCAGCCGATTGTAGCCGTCGCCGGCGGACGCGTTTCCCACTACGAAGTGTTGGTTCGCATGCGCGAGAGGGACGGTACACTGATACCGCCCGGTAAATTCATTCCCGCCGCCGAACAGTTCGGACTGGTGCAGCGGCTCGATCAGCGGATTGTCAGCAAGGCTGTACGTTGCCTCGCTGATCTGCCCCGCGAGTTCGATCCGATCGGGCTTTCGGTTAACCTTTCGGGGCTGTCGGTTGGCAGTGCCGAAATGTACCAGTGCATCGAGCGCGAAGTGCGCGAAGCCGGTGTGGATCCGTCCCGAATCACCTTCGAAATCACCGAAACCGCTGCGTGCGAGCAACTGGATAGCGCCATTGCATTCATTCAGCGAATCCGCCAGCTGGGATGCAACGTCTCTCTCGACGATTTTGGTGTCGGGTTTTCGTCGTTCTCCTACCTGAAACACCTGCGCGCCGATATACTGAAAATCGATGGCAGCTTCATCCGGGATATACACAACAACAATGCCGACCAGCTGTTCGTAAAAGCCCTGGTCGACGTGGCGCGTGGAATGGGAATGCGCACTATTGCGGAGTTCGTCGAGAACGAACAGGTGTTTGATCGGGTCCGCAGTCTGGGAGTCGACTATGTCCAGGGATTCTACCTGGGCAAGCCCCAGCCAACCCTCGGTACGGCTGGTGCCGGCAAACGCGCGGCTTTGAACGCGTCGGTAGCCTGATCACTTCATCAGCCGTTTCCGCGCACGCTCCAGCGCCGCCGTGACCTGCTGCGGTGCGGTGCCGCCGAAATGGTTGCGCGACGATACCGACCCTTCCGGGGTGAGTACCTGGAACACGTCTTTCTCAATCTTCTCGGACAACGCCTGCAATTCCGCCAGGCTGAGTTCGGAAAGCTCACGGCTGCTATCAATGCCCAGTCGTACCGCAGCGCCGACGATCTCGTGGGCATCTCGAAACGGCACACCCCTGCGCACCAGGTAGTCGGCCAGATCAGTCGCAGTAGAGTAACCGCTGGCGGCGGCCAGGCGCATCTTGTCCGCCTTTACCCGGATAGCGGGTATCATGTCCGCAAAGGCGCGCAGACATCCCAACAGGGTATCAACGGTATCGAACAGTGGCTCCTTATCTTCC
Source organism: uncultured Gammaproteobacteria bacterium (assembly GCA_965364565.1). Taxonomy (GTDB): domain Bacteria; phylum Pseudomonadota; class Gammaproteobacteria; order DSM-19610; family DSM-19610; genus Thiogranum. Next base: position 34,430 of record CBDTYI010000003.1, read on the forward strand.
TGGTTGTCCTTATTATATGCGAGTGGCTGTCCTTTCATCAGCGTCAGCAGTCCCACCAGGTTACCGATAACCCGCCCTGATTTGCCGCGCACCAGCTCCGGGACATCCGGGTTCTTTTTCTGCGGCATGATGCTGGAGCCGGTGCAAAACCGGTCCGGCAGATCGACAAAATCAAACTGCGTAGAGGCCCACAACACAAGTTCTTCTGAAAAGCGCGAAAGGTGGGTGAGCAGCAGTGCAGCGCAAGCGCAGAACTCGATGACAAAATCGCGGTCACTGACAGCGTCCAGGGAATTTTCAGCCGGCCGGTCGAATCCGAGCAGCTCGGCTGTGTAATGGCGATCTATCGGGAAGCTGGTACCGGCCAGCGCGGCGGCACCCAGTGGCATTACGTTCACCCGCCTCCGGCACTCCAGCATGCGCTCGCGGTCGCGTTGCAGATTTTCGAACCATGCCAGCAGGTGATGGCCGAACGTCACGGGCATCGCGACCTGTAAATGGGTGAAACCAGGCATCAACGTATCGAATTCGCGCTCTGCCACTGCGAGCAGCCCCTCCTGCAGGCGCATCAGTTCGCGGCAAACGGCATCGATCTGATCGCGCAAGTACAATCTCAGGTCAGTCGCAACCTGGTCGTTGCGCGATCTTCCGGTGTGCAGTTTTTTCCCGGCATCGCCGATCATCGCGGTAAGGCGCGCCTCGATATTCATATGCACGTCTTCCAGGCTCACCGACCAGTCGAACTCACCCTGCTCAATGGCCCGTTCGATCTGGTCCAGCCCTCCCAGAATGGCGTCACATTCCGCCGTGCTGATAACGCCCACTTTGCAGAGCATGCGCGCGTGGGCCCGCGAGCCCTGAATGTCGTAGCGATACAGGCGCCGATCGAATTCCACCGACGCGGTAAATGCTTCCACGAAGGCGTCCGTCGACTCGGTAAATCGACCTGCCCAGGGTTTGCCGCCGGCTGATTTGTGTTCCATAACGGTTTGCCAGAGTGTCAACAGATGCCAAGTATACCTGAAAGTTTCGCAGATCCGGTGCCGCTACACTTGTAATCCATCTGGCGACAAAACACACTTTGGTCATGGGCAGGGACAGCAGAACATCGCGTGCAGGAACCCGGCAGGAAGCATTGTTCTTGCCCAGCTTTTGCGACATTCGCATGGTTTTTGCGGTTGTAGTCATAGGAGAGCTGCTAGCGTTTGTACTGGTGCTGGCAGGTCACCGCGTAGAGGCGTGGACCCATCTGGGGCTGGTTTCCCTGTTTGTCCAGCTGGTGGCGCTGACCAGCGCGGCGGTACTGTGCATGCTGCGGCCGGTGCTGCTCAGGATAGGAAATACTGCCGCCGCCATCAGCAGTTACTTGTTACTACTGCTCATTACTGCCCTGATCAGCGAACTGGCATTCCAAACGGGCGGCCTCGGACAACTCCACGGGGCAACTACGGATCACCCGGGCTTTCTGAAGCGACTGTGGTTCGCATCCGACGGCCGCCTTTTCGTTGCGGACGACGGTGGCTGCGTGCTCTATATTGACACGCGCAGCGGTGAAGTGCTGGCGAAGTTCTGGGCGGCCGACGGCGGCTCGCGCATCGCGGGCTCTCACAGCGCGGCGATCACCGCGTCGGTGAACTCGTAGGTCGAGGCGGCGCCGCCGAGGTCGCCGGTGCGGGCCGCGCCG
>CBDTYI010000004.1:0-32231 GCA_965364565.1 uncultured Gammaproteobacteria bacterium
GTGTTCGATAACCTCAGCGGCAAGCTGCTGATGGTTGTGCACGTCGATCCCGCGCAGCCTGGTGCGTGGGAGCGCGGTCAGTCGCGACTCGGCCAGCTGCGGCAGCAGCTGTGCCAACCGGTGCAGATCCCGGGGGCGCTGGAACAATCGCGTAACGTATCTGAGAACGACTTTGTGTCCGGGTTCACCCGCGAAGGTTTCGAGTCGGCTGTGCGCAGGGTGAAACAATACATTGTCGAAGGTGATGCCATGCAGGTGGTGTTGTCCCAGCGCCTGTCGGTGCCCTTTCAGGCGCCCCCGCTGGACCTGTATCGCGCCCTGCGCAGCCTCAATCCGTCACCCTACATGTATTACCTGGATCTCGATGATTTTCATATCGTGGGCTCCTCGCCGGAGATTCTGGTGCGCCTGGAGGACGATGTGGTTACCGTGCGCCCGATTGCCGGTACCCGGCCGCGCGGCAAGGACGAAGCCGAGGACCGTTAGCTGGAGCGCGACCTGCATGCTGACCCCAAGGAGCTGGCCGAGCACCTGATGCTGATCGACCTGGGGCGCAACGACGTCGGGCGCGTCAGTGAGATCGGCAGCGTCGAGCTGACAGAAAAGATGGTGATCGAGCGTTACTCGCACGTCATGCATATCGTCTCCAACGTGGTCGGTCGGATCCGGGGCGGCATGACGGCGATCGACGTGCTGCGCGCCACCTTTCCCGCTGGCACTGTGAGCGGTGCACCCAAGATCCGCGCCATGGAGATCATCGACGAGCTGGAGCCGGTAAAGCGCGGTGTCTACGCGGGCGCGGTCGGCTATGTATCCTGGAGCGGCAACATGGATACCGCCATTGCAATCCGTACTGCCGTGATCAAAGATGGCATGTTAAATATCCAGGCCGGGGCCGGCATCGTGGCGGACTCGGTGCCGGAAAACGAATGGGAGGAAACCATGAACAAGGGGCGTGCCGTTTTCCGCGCGGTCGCCCTGGCCCAGGCCGGACTGGATGGAAAGCACCGCTGAGGAGTCGCTGCATGCTGCTGATGATCGATAACTACGACTCTTTCACCTACAACCTGGTGCAATACCTGGGCGAGTTGGGGGCAGACGTGCGGGTGTATCGCAACGACCAGATCAGCGTCGCCGAGATCGAAAAACTGGCGCCGGATAGGATCGTAATTTCACCGGGCCCCTGCACACCGAACGAGGCGGGCGTGTCGGTGCAGACCATCAAGACGTTTGCGGGGCGTGTGCCGATTCTGGGGGTGTGTCTCGGCCACCAGAGTATCGGTCAGGCGTTCGGCGGGCGAATTGTGCATGCGAAGAATATCATGCACGGCAAGACATCGCTGATCTACCATCGGGACCAGGGCGTGTTCAAAGGTTTGTCTGACCCGCTCGAGGCTACACGCTATCACTCCCTGGTAGTCGAGCAGGGCAGTCTGCCCGCCTGCCTGGAGATAACCGCCTGGACCCGCGGGCCGGACGGCGCGGTCGATGAGATAATGGGCCTTCGCCACAAGGAATACGCAGTTGAGGGTGTGCAGTTTCACCCGGAATCGATTCTCACCGAGCAGGGACATGACCTGTTGAGGAATTTTCTGCAGCGCTGATATGGTTTGCGCTTTGGCGCCCGGGTGGTCGCCTGCCAGGATTCGTCGCGGCCCGCGGGGCTGGCGCCGGACAGATGTTGCTCAGATGTGGAGGTAGTTGAAGTGGATATGCAAGCGGCGATTCGCCGCATCACGGAGGGGCAGGATCTTTCCGGCGATGAGATGAGCGCGGTAATGCGGCTGATTATGACCGGGCAGGCGACGCCCGCGCAGATTGGCGGTTTTCTGATTGGTCTGCGCATGAAAGGGGAGACGGTCGATGAGATCGCCGCCGCCGCCAGGGTCATGCGCGAACTGGCAACGCCGGTGCCGGTAAGCGTTGCACACCTGGTGGATACCTGCGGCACAGGCGGCGATGGCGCTTCCACGTTCAATATCTCGACCGCCAGTGCCCTGGTGGCGGCGGCGGCGGGCGCCCGCGTGGCCAAGCACGGTAACCGTTCGGTATCTTCCAGCTGTGGAAGCGCCGATGTGCTGGAGGCCGCGGGTGTCAATCTGGACCTTACCCCCGAGCAGGTGGCGCAATGCGTAGAGAGGATCGGTGTCGGTTTCCTGTTTGCGCCAAAACACCACAGCGCCATGCGGCACGCCATCGGCCCGCGCAAGGAAATGGGGGTGCGCACACTGTTCAATCTGCTGGGGCCGCTGACCAATCCGGCCGGTGCCCCGAATCAGGTGCTGGGGGTTTTCAGCGCCCAATGGCTGGAACCCCTCGCCACGGTGCTGGGCCAACTGGGCAGCGAGCACGTACTGGTGGTGCACGCCGACGACGGTCTGGACGAAATCAGTATCGGCTCTGCCACCCAGGTGGCCGAGCTGAAACAAGGCAAAGTCGACTGCTACCAGATTGCACCGGAACAGTTCGGTTTGCAGACCGGCGACGTCCGGACTCTCGCCGTTGCCAACCCTCAGGAGAGCCTGGCAATGATACGCGCGGTGCTGGACGACAACCCGGGTGCAGCACGCGACATTGTGTCGCTCAATGCAGGCGCGGCGATTTACGCGTGTGGAATCGCAGACTCTTTACACCACGGCGTGGACGCGGCAAAGCGGGCGATTGCTTCCGCTGCGGCAAAACGGAAGCTGGAACAGCTGATCGAGACAAGCAACGGCTTCTAGATGGCGGATACCCCCGACATTCTCACTAAGATACTGCAGCGCAAGCGCGAGGAGGTCGCGCAGCGCAGCACAGCGTTGCCGCTGCGCGAGCTGATTCAGCGGGCGCAAACCGCCGCGCCGGTGCGCGGTTTTGGCAAGGCCCTGCGCCAGCGCGTGAAGGCCGGGCAGAGCGCGGTGATCGCGGAGATCAAGAAGGCCTCACCCAGCAAAGGCGTGTTGCGCGAAGACTTCGATCCGGCCGCTATTGCCAGGAGCTATCAGGCGGGTGGCGCAAGCTGCCTGTCAGTCCTGACGGACGTGGATTTCTTCCAGGGCGCAGATGCATACCTGCAGCAGGCGCGTGCCGCCTGTACGCTGCCGGTGCTGCGCAAGGATTTCGTGCTCGACCCCTACCAGGTCTACGAGGCGCGTGCCCTGGGGGCTGATTGTATTCTGCTGATTGTTGCCGCGCTCGAGGATGAGCTGCTGGGGGAACTGCTGCAGCTGACCGAGCAGCTCGGCATGGACGCGCTGGTTGAGGTGCACGATGGCAGTGAGATGCAGCGCGCACTGGCAACGCCCGCGCCGCTGATCGGCGTCAACAACCGAAACCTGCGGACCTTTCATACCTCACTGGATACCACGATCGAGCTGTTGCCGTGGTTCCCTCCGGATCGCCTGCTGGTGACCGAGAGCGGTATTCACAGCCGCGCTGACGTGCAGCTGATGCGCGACAATGGCGTACACGCCTTTCTGATCGGAGAGGCGTTCATGAAAGCGGAGGATCCGGGCGGGCGGCTCGCGGAAGTGTTTGCCTAGGTCCGCAGTGCGGCTGGCCTGGGCAAAGCCCGGGGAGCGAGCCGGTCGGTTGCCGGTGGGCCCGGCTCGTGGTGAAGGGACGCGGGGTGCGGGGCGTGACCTCAGCGGGTACCGTACACCACCATGGTCTTGCCTTTCGCAGAGATCAGACCCTGCTCCTCGAGCGACTTCAGCACCCTTCCGACCATTTCCCGCGAGCAGCCGACAATGCGGCCAATTTCTTGACGGGTGATCTTGATCTGCATGCCGTCGGGGTGGGTCATGGCATCGGGCTGTTTGCACAGGTCGAGCAGAGTGCGCGCCACGCGACCGGTGACATCGAGAAACGCCAGGTCACTGACCTTGCGACTGGTATTGCGCAGACGCGTGGCCATTTGACCGGCCAGCGCAAACAGGATACCGGGATCCTGCTCCGCCACCTGCCGATAGCGCCCGTAGCTGATCTCGGCCAGTTCGCACTGGGTGCGGGTACGGACCCAGGCGCTGCGGTTGCTGTCTTCGCCGAACAGCCCCATTTCGCCGAAGAAATCACCTGGGTTGAGGTACGCGAGCACGATTTCGTGTCCGTCCTCGTCTTCAATCAGCACGGTGACGGAGCCGGAAACAATGTAATACAGGACGTCGGGGTGGTCGCCCGCGTAAATGATCACGCTTTTGGCCGGATAGCGCCTGCGATGGCAGTGCTCCAAGAACCTGTCTATCGACACGTTGCCGGTTGATTTTGGTCGAACAGGTATTGTATTTGGCATCATCTGACTGTACCTTCGCTGGCCCTCGTCTGTGTACCTATCGTTTGGTTGACGGTCAGCCTTAGTCCATGCAAACACTGGGCCAGGTCAATTCCGTGACGGGGTTCTCGTTATTTGGCCATGAGGGCGTGCGATGAAGGCGCGGATCAAATGGGTGCAGGACGCGACCTTTGTGGGGGAATCCGGCAGCGGTCACGCCCTGGTCATGGACGGGCCGCCCGAACACGGCGGCCGCAACCTGGGGGTGCGGCCGATGGAGCTGCTGCTGCTGGGAATGGGGGGCTGCACTGCGTTCGACGTGGTGCACATCCTGAGAAAATCGCGCCAGCCGGTAACCGATTGCGTGGCGGAACTCGACGCCGAACGTGCTGCTGAAGACCCCAAGGTGTTCACCGCAATTCACGTGCACTTTATCGTCACCGGGCGGGGGCTGAGTGAAAAGCCTGTGGCACGCGCGGTTGAACTGTCGGCTCAGAAATACTGCTCCGCGTCGATCATGCTCGGCAAGACGGCGAAGATCAGTCACGATTACGAAATACGAGAGGCGTAAATGCAACGTCCCAAGCCGACGGCGGGAATGCGCCATGTCGCATTGCACGTTTGTGATCTGGAGGCGGCCGAGCGCTTCTATGTAGAACTGCTGGGCATGCAGGTCGAGTGGCGGCCGGATCCGGATAACGTCTATCTCACCTCGGGCGCCGACAACCTCGCGTTGCATCGCGCGGAGGGCGATTTTGACCTTTCGCGGCAGCTCCTGGATCATATCGGGTTTATTCTGCGCACGCCGCAGGACGTCGATGACTGGTATGCCTTTCTGCTTGCCAAGCATGTAGAAATCAGAAGCGCACCGCGTACTCACCGCGATGGGGCGCGCAGTTTCTATTTCTTCGGTCCCGAGGGCGTGACCGTGCAGATGATTTATCATCCGCCGATCGCCGGTTGCTAGTTCTCTCTCAAGGTGAATATGGATGCGTCTTCGTTCCTCGATGAAAAAGCTCAAGCTGCACGGGTTTAACAACCTGACCAAATCGCTGAGCTTTAACATCTACGATATCTGCTATACCGAAACCCGGGCCCAGCGTCGTGAGTACATTGAATACATCGATGAGGCATACAACGCGGAGCGGCTCACCCAGATATTGACCGACGTGTCCGATATCATCGGCGCCAATATTCTCAATATCGCCCACCAGGACTATGATCCGCAGGGTGCCAGCGTCACCATGCTGATCGCCGAGGAAGCGGTCGGTTTACCGGATATTCCGAACACGCCCGCCCCGGGCCCGCTGCCGGATGTCATCGTCGGACACCTGGACAAGAGTCACGTCACCGTTCACACCTATCCGGAGAGTCACCCGGACAATGGCATCAGCACCTTTCGCGCAGATATCGACGTGTCGACCTGTGGGCGTATTTCGCCGCTCAAGGCGCTGAACTACCTGATTCACAGTTTCGAATCCGACATTGTGATCATGGACTACCGGGTGCGCGGCTTTACCCGTGACGTGCGCGGCAAGAAACATTTCATCGACCATAAGATCAACTCGATCCAGAATTTTCTCTCCAAGGACACCCGTGAGCGTTATCAGATGGTCGACGTAAACGTTTACCAGGAAAACATCTTCCATACCAAGATGCGGCTCAGGGAGTTCGAACTGGATAACTATCTGTTCGGCATGGGTGAGGAGGCCCTGAGTATGGCCGACAAGCGCAAGATCGGCAGGCGGGTTGAGCACGAGATGATGGAAATATTCTCCGGGCGTAACCTGCCGCGCAGCTAGTGTCCCCGTCGGCCTGAAAGACTGTCTGGTAGTCAGGCCTCGGGCCGCAGTGCGCGGCGTCGGGTGCCGAATGGCGTATATTGCAACCGGGCGGCAAATTATGGAAACTGTGGCCACGATGGAAACACGCCGTTATACCCCCTTCGACCAGCTGATTATCAACCTCGACCAGGCGCTTCGTACGCTGGCCGGAAAACCGCTGGTCAGCGGCAGGCCCGACCCTGCGGATGAGGTGGTTGAGGCGCCGCTCAGCGAGGCGGAGCAAAGCGAGTCAGCGCGGCTTATGCGCGTCAACCACGCCGGAGAAGTCGCCGCACAGGCGCTGTATCAGGGGCAGGCGCTGACGGCACGGCTGGAAAGCGTGCGCGGGCGAATGGAACAGGCGGCACGCGAGGAGAACGACCACCTAGAGTGGTGCGAGCGGCGGGTAAAGGCGCTCGGCGGCCAGCTGAGTCATCTCAATCCGCTCTGGTATCTCGGTTCGTTCGCGATCGGCGCTGTCGCTGGGTCCGTGGGCGATAAATGGAGCCTGGGTTTTGTCGCCGAGACCGAAAAGCAGGTCATCGCCCACCTGGAAGACCACCTGCATCGCATGTCACCCAACGACACCAAGAGCCGCGCGGTTCTCGAACAGATGAAGGTCGACGAGGCGCGTCACGGCGCACAGGCCAAGGCGGCCGGCGGTGCTGAGCTTCCGGCACCGATTAAACAGGTGATGCGCCTGACGTCGAAGGTGATGACCCGCGTCGCCTACCGGCTGTAGTGTTGCAGTTGCATGGCAGTGCGCGACTTTGAAGGCGTTTTCCCGCAGTTGCATCCCGGCGTTTTTATCCATCAGCAGGCCCTGGTCGCGGGCCATGTAACAATCGGTGAAGACAGCTCCGTGTGGCCAATGAGCGTGGTCCGGGGTGATGTGAACTCCATTCGCATCGGCGCGCGCAGCAATATTCAGGACGGTTCGGTCCTGCATGTGACACATGACAGTGAATACGCCGCCGGCGGTAAGCCGCTGGTTATCGGCGCCGAGGTGACGGTCGGTCACAAGGTGCTGCTGCACGCCTGTACAGTCGAGGACCTGTGTCTGATCGGTATGGGTGCAATTGTCCTGGACGGCGCTGTGATCAGGTCCGGGGCGATGCTCGGAGCCGGGGCGCTGGTGCCACCCGGCAAGGAGCTGGAGGGGGGCTACCTGTATCTCGGCTCTCCGGCGCGGCGGGTGAGGGCCTTGACGGAGCAAGAGATGCGCTACCTGCGGTACTCCGCCGGACACTACGTGCGGCTGAAAAACCGGTACCAGAGCGAGGCTGCCGCTGCGGATTAAGGCGCCAGCCAACACTGCGCCGATAATCGCTCTTCAACTGCACCCGGACAGACTCTTGTTCGGCGCGTCCTGCGCGCCGGACTCTAGCGGATCCTCAGGATGTCCGCTGGTCCAGGAATCAGGCCCTTCTAGCGTTTCATCGACTCGAAGAACTCGTCGTTGGTCTTGCTGTCCTTGAGCTTGTCGAGCAGGAACTCCATCGCGGCGATTTCGTCCATGGCGTGCAGGAGCTTGCGCAGGATCCAGACTTTCTGCAGTTCGTCGGGTTTGGTCAGAAGCTCCTCGCGGCGGGTGCCGGAGCGGTTGATATTAATGGCCGGGTAGACACGTTTCTCGGCAATCTTGCGGTCCAGGTGGATTTCCATATTGCCTGTACCCTTGAATTCCTCGTATATCACATCGTCCATGCGCGAGCCGGTTTCCACCAGCGCTGTGGCCAGAATGGTCAGGCTGCCGCCTTCTTCTATATTCCGCGCTGCGCCAAAGAAACGTTTGGGACGGTGCAGGGCGTTGGCGTCTACGCCACCGGTCAACACCTTGCCGGAAGACGGAACCACGGTGTTGTAAGCGCGCGCCAGGCGGGTGATGGAATCCAGCAGTATCACCACATCGCGCTTGTGTTCCACCAGACGTTTGGCTTTCTCGATCACCATTTCGGCGACCTGCACGTGGCGGCTGGCCGGTTCGTCGAACGTCGAAGAAACCACTTCGCCGCGCACGGAGCGCGCCATTTCGGTGACTTCTTCCGGGCGCTCATCGATCAGCAGCACGATCAGGTAGCACTCCGGGTGATTGGCGGTTATCGACTGCGCGACGTTCTGCAGCAGCATGGTCTTGCCAGCCTTGGGCGGCGACACGATCAGGCCGCGCTGCCCCTTGCCGATTGGGGCAGCGAGGTCGATGACGCGCGGCGTAATATCCTCGGTGCTGCCGTTGCCGAGTTCCAGCTTGAGGCGTTCGTTGGGGTGCAGAGGGGTGAGATTTTCGAACAGCACCTTGCTCTTGGCATTTTCCGGCTTTTCGTAGTTGATCTCATTGACCTTGAGTAACGCGAAATAGCGCTCACCCTCTTTGGGTGGGCGAATCTTGCCGGAAACCGTGTCGCCGGTGCGCAGGCCAAAGCGCCGGATTTGGCTGGGCGACACATAGATGTCGTCCGGACCGGCGAGATAGGAGCTGTCAGCCGAACGCAGAAAACCGAAGCCGTCCTGCAGGATTTCCAGCACTCCATCGCCGAAAATATCTTCGCCGCTCTTGGCGTGTGATTTCAGGATGGAGAAGATGACGTCCTGCTTGCGTGAGCGCGCACCTTCGATGCCCATTTCTTGCGCAATCTGGATGATTTCGGATGCAGGTTTTTGTTTCAGTTCAGTCAGATTCATAAGCGTTTGTGTTCATTTGGTTGGCAGGAACCGCGCCGCCTGGAGGGCGGATGACGGCACATTGCTTTTGCAGCAATGTTGGCTGGAAAGGGTAATCGCCGGTTTGGAGTCGATCCTCCGGATTATAACGTACAGCCTCGATACCTCGGGCCTTATTCAGGGGTTAGAGATTCGTGTCAATAAATGCAGTAAGCTGGGATTTGGACAGCGCGCCTACTTTGGTTGCTTCAACGTTCCCGTTCTTGAACAGCATCAGTGTCGGGATGCCGCGAATTCCGTACCTGGGGGGCGTTTGCGGATTTTCATCGATGTTGAGTTTGGCGATTTTGACCTTGCCCTGATACTCATCGGCGATTTCGGTTAGTATTGGAGCGATCATCTTACAGGGACCACACCATTCAGCCCAATAATCCACCAACACGGGTTCAGTGGAATCCAGCACCTCGGTCTGAAATGATTCGTCTGTCAGATAAACGATATTATCGCTCACGCTACGGGCCTCCTGACCACCAAAAATACAGATGATAAAGCAAACGGGAGTGTTGAAGTTGGAACGCAGACCTTCTCGGAAATTGCCGCTCTTCGACAGGCGTTCTTGGGTTGGTGCGGCGCTCCGGCCTCTCGCCTGTCATGCAGCCGGGGTAATTTCAGCCCAAAAGCCGCGTGATTGCAAGTCCGAACATTCACTTAAATTCACTACGCCGGAAAATCATGTCCCAGGAACACTTGACCGATATTAAGTTCAGCAGCTTCGATCTGCCGCAAGAGCTAATGCAAGGTATTGAGGAGGCGGGCTTTTCGGTCTGTACGCCGATTCAGGAAAAGACCCTCCCTCTGACTCTGCAGGGCCGCGACGTTGCGGGGCAGGCGCAAACCGGTACCGGCAAGACGGCCGCATTCCTTGTTGCGACGTTCAACCACCTGTTGCGGCATCCGCCCGCAGAGCAACGCAAACCAACCCAGGTGCGTGCCCTGATTCTCGCACCGACCCGTGAACTTGCCATCCAGATTCATCGTGACGCCGTGAAACTGGGCCAGCACACCGGGCTGAAACTCGCGATCGCCTATGGCGGCACGGATTACGACGTACAGCGCAAACATATCGCCGAGGGCGTGGATGTGCTGATCGGAACACCCGGTCGCATCATCGACTACTTCAAGCAGCATGTATTCGACCTGCGCAGGGCGCAGGTGGTGGTACTCGACGAAGCGGACCGCATGTTTGATCTGGGATTCATCAAGGATGTGCGCTTCCTGCTGCGGCGCTGTCCGCCGCCGCAGGAGCGCCTCGGCCTGCTGTTTTCGGCAACCATGTCGCTGCGTGTCAGCGAGTTGGCTTATGAGCACATGAACAATCCGCAGGTGGTGCAGGTGGAACCCGAGCGCGTGACCGCCGAGCGGGTGCGCCAGCTGCTCTACCACACGTCCAACGACGAGAAGATTCCTTTACTGCTGGGGTTGATCAAAAGTATCGATGCACGCCGCAGTATCGTGTTCGCGAACACCAAGCGGGACGCGGAACGCGTGTGGGCCTACCTGGAGGGCAACGGCTACAGTGCCGCGATTCTCTCCGGCGATGTGCCGCAGAAGAAACGCCAGTCGCTGCTGAAGCGCTTCCAGGATGGCCAGCTTGCGATACTGGTGGCGACCGACGTGGCGGCGCGTGGCCTGCACATTCCGGATGTGAGTCATGTGTTCAACTATGATTTGCCCCAGGACGCGGAGGATTACGTGCATCGCATCGGACGCACCGCCCGTCTGGGGGCGGACGGTGACGCGATAAGTTTTGCCTGCGAGCGCTACGTGTACTCCTTGCCGGATATCGAGGCGTTTATCGGCCACTCGATACCTGTCGAGCGGGTCACCGATGAGCTCCTGGTCGAGCCCAAACCACCGGCGATGAGGCCGCGCAGAAAGCTGCCTCCCAAGGGGGGGCGGCCCAGGGGCGCGAAAACCGGACGCAGTAGCGGACGCAAACCCAGGGGGGTCAGGACCTAGCGACCCTGATTGCGCCGCGCCCGGCGAGCGAGATACCGACAGCCAAAAATGGGCTACAATCGCAACTACTGATGATAAAATAGATTATTAGGTCTGACCGTTTAAGTTCTTTGCCAGCCGGTCGCGGTTAACATCTCAGGAACATTGCGAATCCAACAACGATGGTCAGTCTAGCGATACCGCAGAATGCGCTACAGTATGTCCTCCGGCCCGAGCGGGCTGCTCAGGCGGCCAGCATAATCAATGTCTTGTTGATCGTCTGGCTGGCCTGGCAGGTGGCGCGGCTGACCTGGTCGCTGGTGCCCGGGCCAGACCATGCCGAGGCGCCACCGCTGGTGGCGCCGGCGGCGAGTGTCGAACCGGGTCAGGCGCGGGTTGACGAGCGACAGCTCGCCAGCTGGCATGTGTTCGGCGAAGCCGGCAAGGAAACGCCGGTCAAGAAGGCGACGCCCGTGGATGCTCCTGAAACCCGCCTCAAACTGACTCTCAGCGGTGTTTTTGCCAGCGCCGATCCCGCCAATGCGCGCGCCATTGTCGGCGACCCACGTGGCAATGAACAAAGCTATGCCGTGGGCGATCCGCTCCCCGGGGGCGCGAAACTGTCGGAAATTTATCCCGACCGCATCATTCTCGAACGCGGCTCCGGTTTTGAGACCTTGCGGCTACCCAGGGAGGAAGGCGTTTCCAGAGCCCCGCGCAGCTACAGCCATCGGAGCGCTACCCAGCTGAACCCGTCGACCACTGCGAGTCGAGTCGAGGCCTTCACCCGCTACAGAAATGAAATCAAGCAGAATCCCGCGTCCTTTCTCAACTATGTGCGTGCGACGCCCGCTAAACAGGACGGCAGGTTTATCGGGTTTGCGCTGCAGGAGGGGCCGCAGGCTGGCGCGTTCGAGGAACTCGGTCTGAGTCCCGGCGATATCGTTACCGGCATCAACGGGGTGGCGATCGAATCGCCGGCAGACGGCATGAAGGCGATGCAGGCCCTGGGAGAGGGAGATTCGATCGATGTCACACTGCTGCGGGGCGGGCAGGAGGTGTCGCTGAGCCTCACCCTGCCGTCGACTCAGCAGTGACAACAGGAGCACAGTTTCAGTGATACCCCGAATTGAAGAGCGAAAATCCAGGCACCGTTGGCTGTGGATGGCGTGCCTGCTGTGGATGGGTCCTCTTTTTGCCCAGACTGTCACTCTGAATCTCAAGGACGCGGACATCAATGCCCTGATCGGCACCGTGGCCGAAGTCACCGGCAAGAACTTCATTGTCGACCCGCGGGTGAAAGGTAAAGTCACGGTGATCTCTTCGCGCGCCATGAACGCGGACGAGGTGTACCAGGTGTTTCTGTCGATCCTGAAGGTGCATGGTTTCGCCGTGGTGCCCAGTGGCGAGGTCATGAAGATCGTGCCCGATGTAAGCGCCAAGCAGGACAGTATTCCCAATGTCAGCGACGAGACTCCGGGGCGCGGCGACGAAATGGTCACCCGGGTGATCCAGGTCGACAATGTCGCGGCCGCTCAGCTGGTCCCGATTCTGCGCCCTCTGGTACCGCAGCAGGGGCATCTGGCCGCCTACCCCGAAACCAATGTGCTGATTATCTCCGACCGGGCGGAAAATGTTGCCCGTCTGGTCGATATCATCCGGCGCGTCGACAAGGTCAGCGACAGTGAGGTCGAGGTAATTCGCCTCGAGCACGCTTCGGCTGCCGAAGTAGTGCGTATTCTGAATGCGATCAGCCGTAGTCAGCCAGCGGCCGGCAAGGGGCCCGGCGCCGGGGCACAGACGCTGGTAGCCGATGAACGCACCAACAGCGTGCTGTTGGGCGGGGACCGCGCCGATCGCCTGCGCTTGCGGGCCATCATCTCGCATCTGGACACGCCGCTGGAGCGCGATGGCAATACCAAGGTGATTTATCTCAAGTATGCCAGGGCCGCGGATATCGTAGAAACGCTGCGCGGGGTCGGCAAGACCCAGGGTGAAGAGGCACAGGCAAAGACTGCAGCGACCGCTATCGAAAAACAGCTGGACATTCAGGCTGACGAAGCGACCAATTCTCTGGTTATTACCGCGCCGCCGGCGCTGATGCGATCGCTGGAGGGGGTGATTCGACAACTGGATATTCGACGCGCGCAGGTGCTGGTCGATGCCATCATTGCGGAGGTTGCCGAACGCAAAGTGCGCGAACTGGGTGTCCAGTGGGTGGTTTTCGACCGCTCCGCGCAGACCGCTCCGATCGGCGGAACCAATTTCACTAATATCGGTACCAACCTGGTTGACATCGCACAGGGCGTCATCGACCAGCAGCTGGTTGGTCTTACGCCGGGACTCGCGTTCGGTGTCGGCAAGCTCGGCAGCGACAGCCTGAACTTCGCCGCCGTGTTGCAGGCTCTGGCAGGAGACGGTGACACCAACATCCTCTCGACGCCCTCACTGTTGACGCTGGACAACGAGGAGGCCGAGATCATCGTCGGTCAGAATGTGCCTTTCGTAACCGGTTCCTTCACTAATACCGGCGCCGCCACCGGCTCGGTTGACCCGTTTCAGACTATCCAGCGTGAAGACGTGGGTATCACTCTCCGGATCAAGCCGCAGATCAACGAAGGCAATGCGATGGTCATGCAGGTGGAACAGGAGGTGTCCAGCATTTCCAGCTCGGGTCAGGCCTCGGATATCATCACCGACAAGCGCTCTATCAAAACCAACATTCTGGCCGAGGACGGGCAGGTGATCGTGCTGGGCGGATTGATCGAGGATCGGGTGCGGGAGTCTGAGCAAAAGGTGCCGTTCCTCGGCGATCTGCCGCTGCTGGGTTATCTGTTCCGTGCCAAGCAGACCAACAAGGACAAGGTCAATCTGATGGTGTTTCTCCACCCCACCATTCTGCGCGATGCGGGGACTGCCGATCGCTACACCTCGAGCAAGTACAACTTTGTGCGTGGCCTGCAGATGGAGACGCACGGCGCGGACAGTTTACCGCTGATGCCGGGTGAATACGGGCCGCAGCTCCCAGAGATGCGGGAGTTGCTGGAATTACCGCCCCCGTTCGAGGCGACCCCGGGAGGGGCTGCCACGGGCGCTACATCCGGTGGCGATGGAGATGGCTGAAGACCTGCTGGAAATGGCGCCGGAGAGCAGCGAAACGCAGAGCCGCCAGGTTGGCGACTGGCGCCCCCCGTTCGTCTTCGCGAAACGCCACGGCATCCTGGTTTCGGATTTGCAGGAGGGTCGTGCGCGCGTCGCGCTGTGTTCGCGCGCCGATGCCGGGGCGCTGATCGAGGTGCGCCGTTTCGTGGGCCGCCCGCTCGAGGTACAGCAGATCAGCGACGAACAGTTCGATGCCTTGCTGGCGTCTTCCTACGAACAGGGTTCCAA
This sequence comes from uncultured Gammaproteobacteria bacterium, assembly GCA_965364565.1. GTDB lineage: Bacteria > Pseudomonadota > Gammaproteobacteria > DSM-19610 > DSM-19610 > Thiogranum. Next base: position 14,122 of record CBDTYI010000004.1, read on the forward strand.
CGAGGCCATGCAGATGATGGAGGATCTGGGCGGCGACCTGGATCTGTTCACTGTTGCCCAGGCGCTGCCGGAAACCGAGGACCTGCTGGAGAGTAAAGACGACGCGCCCATCATACGCCTTATCAACGCCTTGCTTACCGAGGCAGTCAAGGAGAACGCTTCCGATATCCACATCGAGCCGTTCGAGAACCGACTGGTGGTGCGGTTTCGCGTTGACGGTGTGCTACGCGAAGTGTTGCAGCCACAGCGGGTGCTGGCGCCGTTGCTGGTGTCGCGCATCAAGGTCATGGCCAAGCTGGATATAGCGGAGAAGCGACTGCCGCAGGATGGACGCATCTCTTTGCGGGTTGCGGGGCGGGCGGTGGATGTGCGCGTTTCGACACTGCCTTCGGGGCACGGTGAGAGGGTTGTGCTGCGCTTGCTGGACAAGCAGGCGGGGCGGCTGGATCTCGAACATCTCGGCATGGCGGCTGAAACCCGCGAGACCATGGACCGGCTGATCCAGCGTCCCCACGGAATCATTCTGGTCACCGGGCCTACCGGCTCGGGCAAAACAACCACGCTGTATGCCGCCTTGGAGCGCCTCAACAACAAGCGCCGGAATATCATGACGGTAGAAGACCCGATTGAGTATTATCTCGATGGTATTGGCCAGACCCAGGTCAACCTCAAGGTCGAGATGAGCTTCGCGCGCGGCCTGCGCGCCATATTGCGTCAGGACCCTGACGTGGTGATGGTGGGTGAGATTCGTGATCTTGAAACTGCAGAGATCGCCGTGCAGGCCAGTCTGACCGGCCACCTGGTGTTTTCCACCTTGCATACCAACAGCGCTGTGGGTGCGGTGACACGTCTGCGCGATATGGGCGTGGAGCCCTTTCTGTTGTCATCCAGCCTGATTGGCGTGCTGGCGCAACGCCTGGTACGGGTGCTGTGTGACAGCTGCAAGCAGCCGTATCCCGCGTCGGCGGCCGACTGCGAGCAACTCGGAATCGACGCCGGCGATCCCCCTACGCTGTATCGTGCCGCGGGATGCCCGGAATGCAGCCAGCTGGGTTATAAGGGGCGTACCGGTATCTACGAATTGATCGAGCTGGACGACGAGATGCGCGGCAGGATTCACGACGGTGCCGGCGAGCAGGCGCTGGAAGCCTATGCCCGCCAGCACGCCCCCAGCATGCGCCATGACGGCTGGCGCCGGGTGCTGGCGGGAGTCACCACGGTCGAGGAAGTGCTGCGGGTAAGCAAGGAAGGCTAGGCCGCTACGCTATGGGAGCATTCGAATACGTCGCGCTGGATTCCGGCGGCAAGGAAAAAAAAGGCGTGCTCGAGGGCGACACCGCCCGCCAGGTGCGCCAGCAGCTGCGTGACCAGGGCTGGATGCCGCTGGATGTGCAGGAGGCCAGTCAGCGCGAAGCCAAGTCGCAGCGACGCACTATCCGAATGCGGCGCGGGGTCAGTGCTACCGATCTCGCGCTGATAACACGCCAGCTCGCCACGCTGGTGCGCTCCGGATTGCCGCTGGAAGAGTCATTGCGCGCCGCATCCCAGCAAACCGAGAAGGCGCGCCTGAAGAGCATGCTGATGGCGGTCCGTTCCCGAGTCATGGAAGGGCATACCCTTGCCACTGGCCTGGGCGATTTTCCACATGTGTTCCCGGAGCTGTATCGAACCACGGTGTCTGCCGGCGAGCAGTCCGGGCACGTCGATGTGGTGCTGGAGCGTCTCGCGGATTACACCGAGAGCCGCCAGCAAATGCAGCAGAAGATTCAGCTGGCTTTGTTTTACCCGGCCCTCCTGACTCTGGTCGCGGTCATCGTGGTGATTGCTCTGATGACCTATGTGGTGCCGCAGGTAGTGCAGGTGTTCGAGAATATCGGTCAGGAACTGCCCTGGCTGACACAGACGCTGATCGCGGTCAGCGATTTTCTGCGCAACAACGGAATCGCCGCTCTGCTGCTGCTGGCGGCCGCGGGTGGCGGCATTGCCTGGGTGCTGCGCAAAGAGGGTCCCAAGCGCCGTTTCCACCGTGTTCTGCTACGTCTGCCGCTGATCGGTCGCCTGACGCGGGGTATCAATGCAGGGCGCTTTGCCCGCACTTTCAGCATTGTGACCGCCAGTGGTGTGCCGGTGCTGGAGGGGCTGCGTATTGCCGCCCAGGTTATGTCCAACCTGCCCATGCGTGAGGCTGTCGATGAAGCGACACGCCTGGTGAGAGAGGGGGCGAGTATTTACGCGGCGCTGGACAAAAGCGGTTACTTCCCCCCCATGATGGTGCATCTGATCGCCAGCGGTGAGTCGAGTGGAAAGCTGGAAGAAATGCTGGAACGGGCCGCGGTCAACCAGGAGCGCGAGATCGAAACCCTGGTTTCGGCCATCATGGGACTGTTCGAGCCGGTGCTGATCCTGGTTATGGGCGGACTGGTGCTGATTATCGTGCTGGCGATTCTGCTGCCGATCTTCAATCTCAATCAGCTGGTCGGCTGATGGGTTTTAAGCGCGAAGTACGCTAAGGCCGCGAAGGTGTTTGCGCTTAAACCCGTTTCCTCAGTGGAAATCCCGGGACTGGGTTTCCAGCCTGCCCAGTAAATGGCTGTAGTCCCGCAGCCGTTTCGCAATCAGGTGTATGACGGCTCCTTCGCGTTGCACCTCGCCTGCCACGGCCAGCAGCCGGGCCTGCAGCAAAACGGCGCGTTGCTGTTGTACCAGCCCCGGCCAGACAATGACCTGGGTCATGCCGGTTTCGTCTTCCAGGGTAACAAACATGACCCCGGAGGCGCTGCCGGGGCTTTGCCGGGTGGTTACGATGCCGGCTGTGCGGGTGAAGCTGCCGTGGGCACAATCGCAAATGTGCTGCGCCGGCCGCAGACCCAGGTCGGTCAGCTTGACACGCAACAGCGCCAGCGGATGTCTGCCCAGACTGAGTCCGATGCTGGCATGATCGGCGATGAGCTCCTCGCCCTCGTCCGGAGCTCTCAGCACTGGTGGTGCTTCGGGCAGCGGGACTCTCTCCAGCAGCGGGCGTTCCGGTTCGATACCGGCGCAGGCCCAACGTGCCCGATGCCGGTGCCCGGCCAGGGAGGCCAGGGCGTTGGCCGCCGCCAACGCCTCCAGATCGCCACGCTCGAGTCGGGCGCGGTGTGCAAGGTCGGCGATGTCGCTGAACGGCAGTCGGGAACGGGCCGTCAGCAAACGTTCTGCACCTCGTCGGGACAGACCCTTGACCATTTGCAGCCCGAGCCGCAGGGAGGAATTGGGATCGGAGTCGATTTTTCCAGAAATCGACTCCGATCCCAGTTCCTCCAGGGTGCATTCCCAGTCGCTGCGAGTCACGTCCACCGGCTGCACATCGCCCCCATGGCGGCGCAAGTCGTCTACCAGTTGCCGCGGGGTGTAAAAACCCATCGGCTGGCTGTTGAGCAGCGCACAGGTGAAGGCTGCCGGGTAATAGCATTTGAGCCATGCAGAGACATACACCAGCAGAGCGAAACTGGCGGCGTGCGATTCCGGAAAACCGTATTCGCCGAATCCCAGAATCTGTTTGAACAGCTGCCGGGCGAATTGTTCGGGGTAGCCGCGTGCCCGCATACCATCGACCAGGCGTTGCTCGAATTCCAGTATCTGGCCGTGTCTGCGCCAGGCCGCCATGGAGCGGCGCAGCCGGTCTGCCTCGCCGGGTGTGAAGCCCGCGGCGACCATCGCGAGTTTGATGACCTGCTCCTGGAAAATCGGGATGCCCAGGGTACGTTCCAGCACGCCGCGCACAGCTTCGGACGGGTAGCTTAGCGGTTCCAGTCCCTGTCGCCTGCGCAGATAGGGGTGCACCATGTTGCCCTGGATCGGGCCGGGCCGTACGATCGCAACTTCGATGACAAGATCATAAAAGCGCGCCGGCTGCAAACGCGGCAGCATGGACATCTGCGCACGTGATTCGATCTGGAATACTCCCATGGTGTCGGCGCGCGATATCATGCCGTAGACCCGTGGATCTTCAGCGGGCACTCTGTCCATGTCCATCCGTACACCGTAGTGATGTTGCAGCAGATCAAAGCACCGGTGGATGGCGCTCAGCATGCCCAGTGCCAGGCAGTCGACCTTGAGCAGACCGAGTGCATCGAGATCGTCCTTGTCCCACTGGATTACGCTGCGCTCCGGCATGGCGGCGTTCTCAATGGGCACCATACGGTTGAGCGCATCGCGGGCGATAACGAAGCCGCCAACGTGCTGTGACAGATGGCGGGGGAAGCCGATCAGTTCGTTTACCAGTTGCAGCAGGCGCCGGATGAGCGGATTGGCGGGATCGAAACCGGCTTCGCGCAAACGCTGTTCGGCAATTTTGCGGCCATCCGACCGGTGCAGGGTTCTGCTCAGCCGCTCGAGCTGGTCGGGGCTAAGTCCCAGCACTTTGCCGACATCGCGCAGCGCACTTTTGGGGCGGTAGCTGATGACGGTGGCCGCCAGCGCAGCGCGCTCACGGCCGTATTTTGCGTAAATATACTGAATCACTTCCTCGCGCCGCTGGTGTTCGAAGTCCACGTCGATATCCGGTGGCTCATTGCGCTGTCTGGAGATGAAGCGCTCGAACAGGGTTTCGATACGCGAGGGATCGACTTCGGTGATGCCCAGACAGTAGCAGACGGCGGAATTGGCCGCCGAGCCGCGACCCTGGCACAGGATGTTGCGCGAGCGGGCAAACCGCACAATGTCATAAACCGTGAGAAAATAGGGCTCATAGCGCAATTCGCTGATCAGCGCCAGTTCGTGTTCGATCAGGTCGCGCACCTTGTCCGGCACCCCTTGTGGCCAGCGCTGGCGCAAGCCCGCTTCGGTGAGCTGGCGCAGGTAAGCGTCCGCTGACAGGCCCTCGGGTACCAGTTCTTCGGGATATTCGTAACACAGCTCGTCGAGCGAAAAACGACAGCGCCCGGCGATACGCAATGTCTCCTCCAGCAGGCTGTGTGGATAAAGCCGGCTCAGCCTGCTGCGACTGCGCAGATAAGATTCGGCGTTGGCAGCCAGGGTATGGCCGGCATCCTGGATTCGAACACCATGGCGAATCGCGGTGAGGGTGTCTTTCAGCAAACGCCGCCGGCGGGTGTGCATATGGACTCCGCCACAGGCCACCAGGGGCAGGTCAAATTGCTTTCCCAGTGCGGTCAGGGTCTGCAGGCGTTGTCGGTCGTGCCCGTCCAGTTGCCGGCTTACTCCAAGCCAGGAGCGTCCCTGGAAGTGAGCACGAATCCAGGTTGCGGTGTGTTGCGCGGCAGCTGTGCCGCAGCGCTCGGCGTTTACCCACAGCAGCAGGCAGCTGCTCCGGTAGCGGGCCAGGTCATTCAGCTGCAGCCGGTAGCGACCCTTGGGCGCCTGGCGGCGCGCGACGCTGATCAGCTCGGACAGATTGCCGTAGCCGGTCCTGTCGGTGGCCAGCACTACCAGCTGCAGCTGGTCGGAAAGCCGGAGTTCGCTGCCGAGAATCAGCGGCAAACCTGCTTCCCTGGCGGCCAGGAAGGCGCGCACGGCCCCCGCCAGAGAGCATTCATCGGTAAGCGCGAGAGCCCTGTAGCCCAGTTCTGCGGCCTGTCGGACCAGTTCTTCGGGATGCGAGGCGCCGCGCAAAAAGCTGAAATTGCTTATGCAATACAGTTCGGCATAGTCGGTGGGAGAGCGGCGAGCCATATCAATCATATACTGTAAATATGTACAGTATATGGCTGGTGCAGGAAGAAGCAAGGCTTCTCATTGCGTGGGGCGGGGCCATTCAGCGGCTCCACCGCGGGGCAGCCGTGCCCGTCTGTGGCGCACCCCGTCACCCCTTGCACTGCCATGGTGCCGGGTGCAACGGCATATAAAAACAACAGGTTGTAGAACGCATGTTTTCTCTGCAAAATCGGACGCGAGTCAGCGTGTCTGCGCAACCGGCCCAGGCTGCCAAATTTATAGCGGAGGGAATATCTGCAGCAGTTTCGCGATCAACTAAAGTCCCGGCAGTTTTTGTGGTGGTGGAGCAGGCAAATAACAAGCTATCGAGTCAGCCAGGAGGATTCATGAAGCACTACAGTGGAAGCTTTAATAAACGATCACGCCTGTTACAGGCGCCGGCGCTCTCGGATTCCTCCGCGGGCCGACTGAAACCCCTGCAGCCGGATGGTCTGGCGGAGCATCTGGAACAGGTGCTGCAGGTGCAAAACGATTTCTTTCCCTGTTTTGACTGGGCCTTCCCGCCGCCGCTGCTGAACCGCTGCGAGCCGCCGGAGACTGCAACGGAACTGTTCGCTCAGCCCTCCGTCGAACCCGGCTACTACAGCCTTTACCTGCATATCCCGTTCTGCAAGACTCTGTGCAGTTTCTGCTACTACACGGTGCTGCCGGGGCGTGGCATCGAGCAGTCGCAGTCCTACGTCGACTATCTGCTCAAGGAAATGGCGCTCTATGCGCCGGTGGTGCGGGATCAGTGGTGCGAGTCGGTGTATATCGGCGGTGGTACGCCCACTTACCTGGACGAGGGGTTGATCGCGCGACTGTTGGAGGCAATCCGGGGGCATTTCAATCTGGCTGAGGGTGCCGAGATCACCATGGAAGCCGCTCCCGGGACGCTCAGCCACAGCAAGGTCAACCTGCTGGGCGAACTGGGCATAAACCGGCTCAGCTATGGCATCCAGACCCTCGATGAAGGACTGCTGGCGACCATGAATCGGCATTATCGCGTTGCCGAGGCGGAGCGGGAACTGGACCATGCGCTGGAGGTGATCGGTAATGTCAACGTCGACACCATGTACGGCTTCGACGGCGAGCCCGACCATGCTCTGCACAACACCCTGGAGCGTTTTCATGCGCTCGGGATTCCGAGTCTGTCGATCTATGCGCTCGACATGCAGCGCAGTGTGAAAGGCAAATCGCTGTTCGGGCCCCCGCGCGATGAGCAGTACCAGCGCAAGATCAAACTGTTCACGGAAGCCACGGAAATCCTCGGCGGGCTGGGCTATGAACCCGTGCTGCAGAATGTGTACCTGATGCCCGGCAAAGCGTCCTACCGCCACCAGGTGCGACGCTGGGACAACCTGCCGCTGGTGTCTCTGGGTCTGTCCGCGCAGGGCTATGCGCCACGCACCGCCTACCACAATGTGGGCGCAATCAAGCCGTATTACCAGTTGCTGGACCAGGGTAAGCTGCCGATTGCGACGGTCGATTACCTGACGCCGGAGCTGGAACTGATACGCGAGGTAGCCAGTCGTCTGCGTTTCACCCGCGTGGACGTCGGTGCCATCCAGCGCAAATACGGCGTGGACCTGGACTATGTGTTCGGTGATCTGGTCAGGGCCTTGCTGACGCACGGCTACCTGCAGCGTGAAGGGGACGAGATATCCATGACCCCCAAGGCGTGCTACTACAACAATATCATTCCCATGTTGTTCGCGCCCGATGCGTTCAAGGAGCAGCTGATGGGGCTTCCCGAAGAGTATCTGGAGCAGTACCCGGTACCCTACGTCATGACCCGCGCCGGGTGCACGCAGAGCGCCGCCATCGATGTGCGTTTGCCGCGCACGGCGCAACCGTCCGCCTGAACCGCGTTCATTCCCTGACCAGCCGGCGGGGGTAAATCGCCCCCGCTTGCTTTATCATGACGCCATGCAAGAGAGACAGACGCTGCTGGAATTTCCGTGCGATTTTCCCATCAAGGCGATGGGGCGCGCCGATTCCGGTTTCGAAGTTCGCGCGCTGGAAATTGTGCGGCGCCATGTGCCTGATTTTTCAACTGAATCGATGCGCAGCGCCGCCAGTCGACGGGGCAATTATTTGTCCTACACTTTCGTGATCCGTGCTACCAGCCGCGCGCAGCTGGATGCGCTGTACCGGGAGCTGAGCAGCTGTGACGAGCTGTTGATGGTGCTCTAGGCCATGGCCGATACGACTGCAGCGCCCGTCAGGGTCAAGAGGCTCGGGCTTTGCGAATACACCCCGGTGTGGCGGGACATGCAGGCGTTTACTCTGGGGCGCAGCCGCGACACCCGGGACGAGATCTGGTTGCTGGAGCACCGGCCGGTCTTCACGCTCGGCATGAATGCCAAAGCGGAGCATGTGCTGGCACCCCGCGACATCCCGGTGGTGGCCATCGACCGCGGCGGCCAGGTGACCTACCACGGGCCCGGTCAGCTGGTGGCCTACCTGATGCTGGATTTACGCAGACTGGACATCGGAGTCAGGCGACTGGTGGAGATCCTGGAGCAATCCCTGATCGAGTGGCTGGCGGCACGCGGCGTGGTGGCCGGCGCGCGCCGCGATGCGCCCGGGGTCTATGTGGACGGTGCGAAGATTGCGGCGCTCGGCTTGCGGGTCCGCGGCGGTTGCAGTTACCACGGCATCAGTTTCAACGTCGACATGGATCTGGAGCCTTTTTCGCGCATCAATCCGTGCGGATATCCGGGCTTGGCGGTGACCCAGCTGCGCGACCTCGGTATTGCGCTGCCGGTGTCGACGGTCGCCGACGACTGGCTGCCCGGACTCGTGTCCCGGCTGGAATACGGTAGACGCGCGGGCGCAACTTTGGGGCGGCAGCAGAGGCGGCAATGTCAGACGAATCAATAAAGCACCAGCGCGGGGAAGCCAAGACCGCACGCATTCCGATCAAAGTCGAGCCGAGCGCGGCGCCGTTGCGCAAGCCGGCCTGGATTCGCGCTCGTTCACCCGCCGGACCGGAAGTCCAGCGGCTGAAAAAAGTGCTGCGGGACAAACGTCTGCACACGGTATGCGAAGAGGCGTCGTGCCCGAACCTGGGCGAATGCTTCGGGCACGGGACTGCAACCTTCATGATCATGGGCGATATCTGCACGCGCCGCTGCCCGTTCTGCGACGTCGCGCATGGCCGGCCGGACGCGCTCGACCCGCAGGAACCGGTCCACCTCGCCGAGACTATCAGCGCCATGGGGCTGCGCTATGTGGTGGTGACCTCGGTAGACCGCGATGACCTGCGCGATGGCGGCGCGGCGCATTTCGTTGCCTGCATCCAGGCTATTCGTGCACACAATCCGCTCACCCGCATCGAAGTGCTGGTGCCCGATTTCCGTGGCCGCATGGACCGCGCGCTGGAGATTCTGCAACAGGCGCCACCGGACGTGTTCAATCACAATCTGGAAACCGTGCCGCGACTGTACCGGAAGGTGCGTCCCGGTTCGGATTACCAGTGGTCACTCCAGCTGCTGCAGCGCTTCCGCGCTCGGCATGTCGATGTTCCTTCCAAGTCAGGCCTCATGCTCGGGGTCGGTGAGACGCTCGAGGAAGTCCTGCAGGTGATGCGGGATCTGCGCGACCACCAGGTGGATATGCTGACGCTGGGCCAGTATCTGCAGCCGAGCCGTCATCATCTCCCGGTCGAGCGTTTCCTGCACCCTGAGGAGTTCGAGCAGTTGCGGGTCGCCGGACAAGCCATGGGTTTCAGTCAGGTAGCCAGCGGTCCGATGGTGCGCTCGTCTTATCATGCCGACCAGCAGGCGGCGGGGCTGGTGTGAGGGTGCCGTGCTAGGGTGTCGCGCTCACTCCCGGCGCCAGGCTGTTGTTACGCTCGCGCTGCAATCCCATTGACGCTGTTTCCCGCTGCCAGCCATGCATCTTCTCGTTGCTGTCTCGCCCCACGGTTTCGGTCATGCGGTTCAGGTTGCGCCGGTCATCAATGCTCTGGTGCAACGCCTGCCCGCGCTTCGGGTCACCGTCCAGTCGACTGTCCCCGGCTGGTTCTTGCGCCAGCGCATTGGTACCGACTTTCGACTGGTTGAGCGGAGCACGGATTTCGGCCTGATGATGAATTCCGCGCTGGACATCGATCTGGAGTCCAGCGCCAGCGCCTATGCCAAGCTGCACAGGTCCTGGGAGGGGCGGGTGAGCGAGGAAGCATCCCGGCTGCGGACGCTGGCACCGGACCTGCTGCTGGCGGACGTGCCTTATCTCAGCCTCGCCGCCGCACAGGCGGCCGAAATTCCAGCGCTGGCGCTGTGTTCGCTCAACTGGGCGGATATCTACCGTTATTACTTTGCGCAGAGCCGGGAAGCGCGCCACATTCTGCAACAGATGGAGGCCGCTTACAGCGCTGCAGGCGCATTTCTGTGCCCCGAGCCGTGCATGCCCATGGGCTGGCTGAATAACTCCGTCAACATAGCTCCGATTGCCGCTCGCGGTCAGAACCGGCGCGTGGCGTTGAATGAGCTGCTCGGGCTGGATTCCGACACCGCGCTGGTGCTGGTGGCTCCGGGTGGTGTGCAGACCCGCTTCGCTATGGAGCACTGGGCTGCCGAGCAGGATATCCACTGGCTGGTAAGCGAAAACTGGCGGGTGGTGCACCCCTGCGCAACTGCATTCGAGCGCACCGGTATGACCTTTACCGATCTGGTTGCCTCCTGCGACGCGGTACTCGGAAAATGCGGCTACGGAACGGTGACCGAGTGCGTTGCGAATTGCACCCCGCTGCTCTACATTCCGCGCCCCGACTGGCCCGAGGAGCCGACTCTGCTGGGCTGGTTGAACAAGCACCGGGCCGCGGTCGAGGTGTCCCCGGAAAAACTGGCAAGCGGGGACTTTGGCGACAGCGTGGCGGCTGCCCGGGCGCTACAGGTGCAACCCTGCGCGGCTGACGGCGCGGAGCAGGCGGCAGCGGTGCTGCAATCGCATCTGCAACCGGTCGGTTCAGCGCTGGACAGCGCCGCGGACGCGGATGACGCAATCATGGGGCGCACGGCGTGACGCGGTTATCGCACCCTCCCTTGTTCGATTCCGAGCCGAGCCTGCGCAGTGCATTCGAGCACGGGCTGGGCAAGCTGCTCGATATCGGTGGCCTCAACCATTTTATCCTGGTGCTTGCCAACGCCAGCTTTGGCGCGCCGTTGTTCGCCGCCCTGCGCGAACGCCTGCGGGCACAATACCAGGTTCTGCACGGCTCGCTGCGTGCCGCCCTGCAGGCCGGCCAGCGCATCGATGCAGCCGACGACGACCTGCTGGTGTTTCTGAAAATCGTCACCCTCGGCCTCGATCAGCTGCAGGTAACCGAACAACGTGCAGAGGGCTGCTGGGAGGTGCAGTTCAACCAGCTGCGCTCGTTTCGACCGTTACGCGACAGCCAGCGAACGCTGCATGCTATCCACATGCCGTTCGACGCACAGGCTTTTCATTTCAACAAGCCGTTCTTGCAACAGGAGATCATCTGGTCGGGAGAGCTGTTGGGTGAAACCGTCGATTTGTTTTACAACAAGTACCCGTTTGCGAATCTGCACGGACTGCTGGTGCCGGACCGGCAGCGCTGCCTGCCCCAGTACCTGGTGTGGGAGGTGCACGAGTATGTCTGGCGTCTGGTCCAGCATCTGGGCAGGAGCCTGCCCGGCGTGCGGGTCGGATACAATGCGCTGGGGGCCTTTGCGTCCGTGAACCACTTGCACCTGCAATTGTTCATAAGACATCAGGCGCTGCCGGTCGAGCACCACCACTGGCGCCATAACGGGGGGGGCAGTGCATACCCGGTCGACTGCCTGGTGTGCGACAGCGCTGACGCCGCCTGGTCGCTGATCGACCGGCTGCACGGTGAGAACCGCGCTTACAACCTGCTGTATACGCCGGGCCGGCTGTATTGCCTGCCGCGCAGGAAGCAGGGTGAATTCGCCCTGGCGGACTGGTCCAACGGTTTTTCCTGGTACGAGCTGTGCGGTGGCATGATCACCTTCAACCGTGAGGCCTTCGCGTCACTGAACGAAGCGCGCATCACCCGCGCGCTGGAACTGGCAGCATGCGAGGATCTGCCGCCTGCCGGCGTCTGCTGCGGTTTACCGGAGCGGCGATTTGAGGATAATGCGTGACCATGAATAACTTGTCGGTTAACGGTAATACCGCGCCGCTGGTCGTGCTGGTCAATGGCGAGTCACGCCTGGAGTACGACCGCAGCAAGAAGCTTTCCGAGCGTCAGCGGGTCTACCTGGATCGCATGGACCGGCAGATGGATGCCGGTATACGTCTGGGCGTCGACTGGATCGAGCAGCCGGAGCCGGCGCAGCGGGCCAGCTTTGTGGCAGCCCAGCTGGTCGATGCCCTGCAGCGCGATGACGAGGGGTTGATCGCCGCCTGCTGCACCTACCTTGCCGACCGCCTGCCCGAGCTCAAACAGATCAAGGCCCGGTTGCTGGCCGCCGGCTTCTCCGTGGAGCTGGTGTTTGACAAGGCCTATGCGAAGGAAGTCACGCTGGACTTTATTCCGCGCCCCCGCCACGAATGAGCAATGATATGCAGTGCCTGGTGTACAAGAGCCTGAAACAGATCGATTACTATCTGTATGTGAACAGGGACGAAGAACTGCGGCGGGTCCCGGACGGACTGAAACGGCTGCTGGGCAGGCTGCAGAAGGTGCTGGAGCTGGAACTCGGCAGGGGTCGGTCGCTGGCACAGGCGGACGCGGAGGAAGTCCTGCGGCAGATCGAGGAATGCGGGTACTATTTGCAGATGCCGCCTCGCACCGGTGCGGATATACCCGTGGCATGAGCGGCGCGCGGGTAGTGTATTCATTCCCTCATTGCGTGGCGCAGCGTCCGGTCCAAGGTACCTGAGTCCGGGGCGCGATGGCCGTCGGCGTACCGAACTGACGGCCATCTCCAGGGGCTGACGAGCGTGGCCCGGTGAACAGGCGGCAGCGGAATTCGGCGCAAGCTGTTAGAGTGCGTCCTTCTGCACGACTGGTTTGGTGATCGCAGACGGTGGCAGTTCGACCTCTCCCTTGCGATTGCGTTCGGCGAGCTGGGCGATCAGGCTGTCCAACCCGCTTCTTTTTATCTGCTCGCCGAAGCTGGTGCGGTACGTGATGGCCAGACTCACGCCCTCGATGACAATGTCATAAATACGCCACTTGCCGCCACCGTTGTAGAGTTGGTACTGGACCTCGACTGCCTGTCCGCTGTCGAGCCTGATGTTGGCGCGCACCGAGGCTTTCTTGTCGCCGGTCTTGTAGCGCGACGGCAGGTAGCTGATGTGATCCTTTTTGGCCACAATCTGGTCCGCGTAGCTGGTCATGGCGGTGACGTAGGAGCGTATCAACAAGGACTGGACCTCCGAGGTCAGCGCCTTACGCTGCTTCTCGCTGGCGCTCTGCCAGTATTTTCCGACCACCAGGCGGGTTACGCGCGGGAAGTCGATGTGGGGTGCGACGAGTTCATCGCTGATCTGGTAGGCAACACTGCGGTCTTCGTGAATGCGCTCCGAGTTTGCCTTGAGACGGTCCACGAGCTGGTCGATGGTGTCGGCGACCAGCTGCTGCGGGTCCTGGCCGCTGCCCGCCTCGGCCAGCGCCAGGGGGGCGAAGGACGACAGCACAGCCAGCATGGCGGACAAGAAACCGACCTGAAATAAAGTTGCAGTCATTCTCATAGCGGCGATTGTACCCTGCGCTGTCCGTGCAGCAAAACCCGCGGCGCGGCCCTCACCGCAAGGTAAACTGCGCCCACACCGGGCAGTGATCGGACGGCCGCTCCAGGCTGCGGATACTGTAAGAGATGCCCGCATCGACACAAAGTTCCGCCAGCGGCACTGTCGCGAGCAGCAGGTCTATGCGCAGGCCGCGCTTCGGTTCGCGTTCGAATCCGCGGCTGCGATAGTCGAACCAGCTGAATCTGTTGTCGATTTCGGGATGCAGCATGCGGTAGGTGTCGACCAGCCCCCAATCCAGCAGGCGCTGCAACCACTCGCGCTCCTCGGGCAGAAAACTGCATTTGCCGGTGCGCAGCCAGCGCTTGGCGTTATCCGCACCGATTCCGACGTCCAGGTCCAGCGGTGCGACGTTCATGTCGCCGAGCAGAACCAGCAACTGTCGGGGGTCATGGTTCTGCTGCAAGTGTGTCAGCAGGTGCTGGTAAAAGTCGCGTTTGCCGGCGAATTTGATCGCGTGGTCGCGGCTTTCGCCCTGCGGAAAATAGCCGTTCAGCACGCTGAGTGTGCGTCCGTCGGGCAGCGGGTAGGTCGCCGCGATGAGGCGGCGCTGCGCATCGCCGTCGTCGTGGGAAAAGCCCCTGTGGACTTCCAGTGGTGCCTGCCGCGACAGCAGCGCAACCCCGTAATGCCCTTTCTGGCCGTGGAAAACGGCCTGGTAGCCGAGGTTTTCGACCATGTCGAGCGGGAAGTCAGGGTCCTGGACCTTGGTCTCCTGAATAGCGATGATGTCCGGCTGATGTTCGTCCACCAGCTTGTCGAGCTGGTGCGCCCTGGCACGAATACCGTTGGTGTTGAAAGACACAATTTTCATGGGGTGACACTGGCCGGGCAGAGGGGCGCATTCTAGCGAGCGCCGTGCCCAGCGGCAACGCAGCGTGGCGCCAGTGGTCCCGCCCGCGTTACAATCACGGGTCGGAATAATTTGCAAATCAACAGGTAGTGGATCTTATGAGCAGTGCAGTGGCGAATTCTCCAGCGTCAGCGGGTGCGCCCTCCGAGGTGCATGAGGCCTTCGACTGGCGGCGCAGCGAGCGCATCGAATCCCTGAACCTGGTCGTGGAAGAATACCGGCACCGCGTGACCGGCGCTGCTCACTATCACCTGGCAACGGACAACCCCGAGAACGTGTTTCTGGTCGCCTTGCGCACCGTCCCCGAAGACTCTAGCGGAGTCGCTCACATCCTGGAGCACACGGTGCTGTGTGGCAGCGAGCATTATCCGGTGCGCGATCCGTTTTTCATGATGATACGCCGCTCGCTCAACACCTTCATGAACGCGTTCACCAGCAGTGACTGGACCGCATACCCGTTTGCCAGCCAGAACCGGAAAGATTTCAACAATCTGCTGGATGTGTATCTGGATGCGGTGTTCTTCGCGCGCCTGCACGAACTGGATTTCGCCCAGGAGGGCCATCGGCTGGAGTTCGCAGAGGCGGGCAATCCGGAGTCTGAGCTGCTGTTCAAGGGCGTGGTCTTCAACGAAATGAAGGGTGCAATGAGTTCGGCGGTCAACACCTTGTGGCAGACCCTGACCCGCTATCTGTTCCCCACCACTACCTACCATCACAACAGTGGCGGCGATCCGGAGCATATTCCGGACCTGAGTTACGCGGCGCTGAAAGAGTTCTATCGGACGCATTATCACCCCTCCAATGCCGTATTCATGACCTACGGAGATATCCCGGCTGCGCAACATCAGGCGCGTATGCACGACAGGGCCTTGCACCGTTTCGAACGCCTCGATGTGAATATTTCCGTCCCTGACGAGAAGCGCTATCACGCGCCGGTGCGCATCCAGGAAAGCTACGCCTTCGATGAGAAGGGGGAAGTTGCCAACAAGACCCACATCGTCCTGGGCTGGTTGCTCGGCAACACCACCAACCTGAAGGAACAGCTCGAGGCCCATCTGCTCGAGGGGGTGCTGCTGGATGACAGTGCGTCTCCCCTGCGTCTCGCGCTGGAGACCAGTGAGCTCGGCAGTGCGCCGTCCCCGCTGTGCGGGCTCGAGGCATCCAATCGGGAGATGAGTTTCGTCTGTGGTCTGGAGGGCAGCAGCGCCGAGAACGCCGGCGCCCTGGAAGCGCTGGTGCTGGGTGTGCTGCAGGAAGTGGCGGACCAGGGCATTCCCAGGGACCGCGTCGAGGCCGTCCTGCACCAGCTGGAATTGAGCCAGCGGGAGATTTCCGGTGACAGCTATCCCTACGGTCTGCAGCTGATGCTGAGCGGGCTTTCCTGCGCTATTCATCGCGGTGATCCTATGGCCCTCCTGAACCTCGACCCGGTGCTGGAGGAACTGCGCAGCAACATCCAGGATCCAGACTACATCCGTACCCTGGTGCGCGAACGCCTGCTGGACAACGTGCATCGTGTGCGCCTCACTTTGGTCCCCGACAAGAAGCTTTCGGAACGGCGCAAACTGGCTGAGAAGCGCCGGCTTGCGAAGCTCAAGGCAGAGCTCGATGAGCAGAAGAAACAGGCGATAGTGCAACAGGCGGAAGCCCTTCTCGCACGCCAGAAGCAGATCGACGACCCGGACATATTGCCGAAGGTCGGGCTGCAGGACGTTCCTGCCGAAATGCCTATCGCCACCGGTGAGGCGGTCTCGATAGCCGGCCGGCCGGCCAGTTTCTATGCCCAGGGCACCAACGGCCTCATCTACCAGCAGCTGGTGGTCGATCTCGCGGATGTCGACGACGAGTTGCTGGATAGTCTCCCGTATTACACCCACAATCTCGCGCAGCTGGGTTGCGCGGGGCGTGGTTATCTCGAGACCCAGGCGCTGCAGACCAGCGTATCAGGCGGCGTGCATGCCAGCAGCACCATGCGCAGTGCTGTGGACGACGTTCAGACGCTGCGTGGTCATTTCGTGCTGTCCGGCAAGGCGCTGGCACGCAACCACGGCGCGCTGAGCGAGTTGATGTTCGAAACCTTTGCGTCGCCGCGTTTTGACGAACTGGGGCGCATACGGGAGCTGCTCGCTCAGCAGCGTGCACAGCGTGAACAAAGCGTTACCGGCAACGGGCATGGGCTGGCAATGCTGGCCGCGTCTTCCGGTTTCGCGGCCGGTGCGGCCCTGGCGCACCGCCTGCGCGGGCTGGCCGGCATCCGCTACCTGAAGCGCCTGGATGACAGCCTTGCCGATAAGAGCCAGGTCGGCGAGCTGGCGGAACGTTTCGCCCGCCTTCACGAGCTGGTCGGTGCGGCGCCGCGACAGTTCCTGTTGATCGCAGAAGCCGAGCGACAGGCACGGGCAATTCAGGAGATGGAGCAGGTCTGGGCCAAGACCGGCCCTGTCACAGAGGCGTTTTCCGGGTTCAGTCCGGCGCCGGTGCAGTGCCAGGTGCGCGATGCCTGGCTGACCAATACGGAGGTGAATTTCTGTGCCAAGGCGTATGCAACCGTTCCCGTTGAACATCCGGACGCAGCGCCTTTGACGGTGCTGGCGGGCTTTCTGCGCAACGGATATCTGCACCGCGCCGTGCGCGAACAGGGTGGAGCCTACGGCGGCGGTGCCAGCCATGATTCGGACAACGCAGCGTTCCGTTTCTACTCGTATCGCGACCCCCGTCTGCAGGATACCCTCGACGATTTCGATCGGGCGATAACCTGGCTGCTGGAGGAAAAGCACGACTGGCGGCTGTTGGAGGAAGCCATTCTGGGCGTGATCGCCGGATTGGACAAACCCGGATCTCCGGCGGGCGAGGCGAAGGACGCGTTCTACAACAGCCTTTACGGGCGCACCCCGGAGCAGCGCCAGCGTATCCGCAGGAACGTGCTCGAAGTGACTCTGGAGGATCTGCAACGCGTCGGTGCCAGCTACCTCAGGCCTGAACAGGCCAGTATTGCGGTGATCACCAACCCGGGGGCCGAGGGCGTCTGCCGGGATCTCGGGCTTGACGTAAGGCATCTCTGAGGTCGGGCACAGGGTATTGGGAACCGTTCATGAGCCCGCATGATCGATACCTTGCCGATCTGGGTCGGGCCGGCTTTCACGACGATCCCGATCAGCGCCGCGCACTTGGCGTCTTTCAGGATCTCTATCAGCGGCTGCTCAGGCCCTTGCCCAGGCCGGCGTTGTGGGCGCGGCTGTTGCGCGCACAGGCGGCCCCGGTTCGGGGGCTGTATGTCTGGGGCGGACCGGGCAGGGGCAAGACCTACCTGATGGATTGCTTTTATGAAAGCCTGCCGTTCGCTGAAAAGCGACGGGTACATTTTCACCGTCTGATGCTGGAGATCCACGCCACACTCGGGACACTGCCCAAGACCCCAAACCCGCTCCCGATTGTTGCGGAGAGGGTTGCAGAGCGGTGCAGAGTGCTGTGCCTGGACGAGTTTCACGTCAGCGATGTCGCCGATGCCATGTTGCTCGGCGGGCTTCTGGAAGCACTGTGCGCGCGCCTGGTTACCTTGGTGGCGACGTCGAATACCGCTCCTGACGACCTGTACAGAGACGGCTTGCAGCGGGAACGTTTCCTGCCGGCCATTGGCCTGCTGAAGGTGCACACCCGGGTGCACCACCTGGCTGGCGGGCGGGACTTTCGGCTGGAATTGTTGCAGGAGAGTGGCACCTACCGGGTTGCCGAGGGAGCATCCGATCGGAGCTGGCTGCGCGCCCAGTTGCGCGAGCTGGCAACGGTGGAACCGCGCTGGGATACGGCAATTCGGTTT